>CAYVNG010000004.1:0-35876 GCA_964452875.1 uncultured Candidatus Saccharibacteria bacterium | reverse complement strand
GGTATCTCCATGTTGGTTATGAAGCGTGAAGATATGTTTTCTCATAAGCTAGTAGCTATGACTGAACGTGGCAAAATAGCCAACCGTGATATTTTCGATATCCATTTTTTTCTTAATCAAAATTGGGAGGTGAATAAAGAAATTGTAGAAAACAGAACTGGAATGAAATTTTCTAATTATCTTAAAAAATGCATTGATTTTGTTGGAAATGTTCCTAACCGTGGAATTTTATCTGGTATTGGACAACTAATAAGCGAAAAACAAAAACCCTGGATTAAATCTAAACTCAAAGAAGATACTATTTTTTTATTAAAACTAATGTTGAGTAACGAGAGCAAATAATCCAAGAGATTCTTCGTTTGGGTTTAAAAAGCTGAAAATTGCAGTTTTTGATGTAATTTTGTAAAATATCATTATTCAAACAGGATATTTTTTATCGTTATGGATAATCTTACGCCTTCACCAAAAGAAGAATTCCTGGAATTGACCAACAGAATAAGGGAAAGTTTCAGAGAAACAAAGAATATGATTAAAATAAAAAAAACCAGATTCTTGTATTTTTCCCTATGCATCCTGTTTGCCGTCTTTTTCGGCGCGTTGGGAGGAGCATTGAGCGACTATTTCCTCGCTTGCCACAGTTGCGAAACATGCTCTGTATCCCAGGAGCAGGTTTCGCAGGACAAAACGTCAGAGCAGCAGTACGTCCCTCAGACCACCCACGAGCAGAAGGTCATAAACGCAGTCAACCAGGCTTTCCCTTCGGTCGTGAGCATAGTGGTGACGAAGGACCTTCCGGTGCTCGAGGAATACTATTTCAACCCCTTTCAGGATTTTTTCTGGGAGGGATTCGAAATACCTCAATACATAGAAGGAGAGACAGAGGAGATTGAGGTCGGAGGAGGAACTGGGTTCATTATTTCAGAAGACGGGCTGATTCTGACCAACCGCCACGTGGTGTCGGACGAAGACGCTGAATACACCGTCCTGACCAACGATGAGGAAAAATATCCCGCCACAGTTCTGGCAAAGGACCCGCTGAACGATCTGGCCGTGATCAAGATCGAGACAGGCAGGAAATTCACCCCGCTTCCCTTGGGAGATTCGGATTCCTTGCAGGAAGGGCAGACGGTCATTGCTATAGGGAACGCTCTTGGGGAATTCAAGAATACGGTTTCCACCGGCGTCATTTCAGGCCTGGAGCGCGACATTATCGCCTCAGGAGGAGGGAAAACGGAATTATTGGAAGACCTGATTCAAACGGATGCTGCCATTAACGAGGGGAATTCGGGAGGGCCTTTGCTTAATCTGGCAGGGGAAGTGATAGGAGTGAACGTCGCCATGTCAGAAGAAGCAGAGAATATAGGGTTTGCGATTCCCATTAACGATGCCAAAAGGGGGATAAAGCAAGTTGAAGAAAAAGGGGAGATAGCTTATCCGTTTTTGGGCATCTACTATATAATCATCACCCCTGAGATAAAAGAAAATCTTGATTTGCCGGTCGGATACGGAGCCTTAATAGGCATGGATGAAAAAGGAGAAGAGACAGAAGGAGCCGTTGTTTCAGGGTCAGCTGCGGAAGAAGCGGGGTTGAAGAGGGGCGATATAATCCTTGAGTTCGACGGCAGCCAGGTCAGCCGGGAAAATCCCTTGTCTGAAATTCTGATGGATTACAATCCCGGAGACATAGTCGTCCTTAAAATTATGAGGGACGGTAAAGAAGAAACGCTGCCTATCACCCTCGGGAAAAGGGAAGACTGAATGTTTTCCGGCCTTTGACAGCCGAAATTTTCCGAACTATACTCAAGTATCGCGCCGCTTTTGATCAAAAGTAATATCTTTGGTAATATAAAAAGAGATGAACGGAGGAGGAAATTTCACTCACAAGGCGCAGGAAGCGATCATGAGCGCCCAAGACATAGCCAGGAGCGTAGGGCAGCAGCAGATAGACGCTCTGCATCTGCTTTTGGCATTGCTTTCGCAGGAAGGGAATATAGCATATATCTCCCTTTTAAAGCTGGGCATAGATATCGAATCCCTGAAAAGGAAGACCAAGAACGCCCTGCAAAAGATACCGAATATTCTCACCCCTCAGAGTTTCGGGCAGTTTTATCTTACCCAGGACATGGCCAAGGTCTTAGACAGGGCCAAGCAGGAAGCGATGAAAATGGAAGACGAATTCATCTCCATAGAGCACCTCTTCCTGGCGCTTTTGGCCACGGACACCGGAGCCAAACAGATTTTGAACTCGGCCTCTTTCGTCAAAGGAGGAGGATCTTCCAATTTGGAAGTGGAAAAGCTTGATTACGAGAAGGCGGCCCAGATTCTGGAGCAGATAAGGGGAGGGGAAAAAGTGACCGACCCGTACCCTGAATCCAAGTATCAGATTCTTGAAAAATTCGCCAGGAACCTGACCCAGTTTGCCATGCAAGGGAAGCTGGATCCGGTCATAGGCAGAGAGAACGAGATAAGGAGACTTATGCAGGTTTTGTCCCGCAGGACTAAAAACAATCCCGTCCTGATAGGAGAGGCCGGGGTCGGGAAGACGGCCATAGTCGAAGGACTGGCCCAGAAGATCGTCAGAGGGGACGTTCCTGAATCCCTGGAAAACAAGGAGATAATCGCCCTGGACCTCGGGGCAATGGTGGCAGGGACCAAATACAGGGGCGAATTCGAAGACAGGATAAAGGCTTTTTTGAAGGAAATGGACAAAGCCAAAGGCAAATATCTTTTATTCATCGATGAGCTCCACACTTTGGTAGGCGCAGGGGCTGCTGAAGGAGCCATAGACGCTTCCAATCTTTTGAAACCGGCTTTGGCCAGGGGGGAGCTGAAGGCCATAGGAGCTACCACTCTGAAGGAATACCAGAAATACATTGAAAGAGATCCTGCTCTAGAAAGGAGGTTTCAGCCCATTTTTGTCGCAGAGCCGACCATAGAAGACACCATCACGATCCTGAGAGGGATAAAGGAAAAATACGAGCTTCACCACGGAGTGAAGATAAAGGACGCGGCCCTGATAGCCGCTGCCGAGCTTGCCGCAAGATACATTTCAGACAGGTTTTTGCCTGACAAGGCCGTCGACCTCATCGACGAGGCAGCTTCCGCATTAAGGCTGGAGATAGAATCGGATCCTTTGGAATTTGAAGAGTTCAAAAAGGAGATCCAGAGGCTGGAGATAGAAAAAGAGGCTCTGAAAGGCGAAAAAAGCATTTCTGCCAAGAGAAGAATGGCCGCCATCAACAGGACTTTAGCTGACGTCAAAGAAAAGGCAAAGAATATAGAACTGAAATGGAAGACGGAAAAGGATTTGATAAAGGGAATCAAGGAGTTGAAAAAGGAAATCGACGGAAGCAACTTCCAGGTGGAAGTGGCTCAGAGGGAGGCCGACCTTCAGAAAGTGGCCGAGCTGAAATACGGGGTGATTCCCGAATTCCTGAAGAAACTGACCAAGAAGGAAAATGAGCTTGAGAAATTCCAGAAAAAGCATCACATTCTGAAAGAGGATGTTTCGGAAGAAGATGTGGCCCAGGTCGTTTCCAAATGGACCGGGATCCCGGTGACGAGGCTTATCGAAGAGGAAGCCAAGAAGCTGGAAAAAATGGAAGACAGCCTCCAGAAAAGGGTGATCGGGCAGAAAGAGGCCATAGTCGCCATCTCGAACGCCATAAGGAGATCGAGGGCCGGCATTTCCGAAGAGAACAGGCCGTTGGGCTCTTTCATCTTTTTGGGCCCGACAGGGGTCGGGAAGACCGAAACCGCCAGGGCTTTGGCAGGGTTCCTTTTCAACGACGAGAACGCCCTGGTGAGGGTGGACATGTCGGAATACATGGAAAAATACAGCGTTTCCAAGATGATCGGATCCCCTCCGGGATACGTCGGGTACGAGGAAGGCGGCCAGCTGACGGAAAAGATAAGAAGAAGGCCTTACGCCGTGATTCTGCTGGACGAGATTGAAAAGGCCCATCCTGAAGTGTTCAACATACTGCTCCAGATATTGGAAGACGGGAGGCTGACTGACGCCAAAGGGAGGGTGACCTCCTTTAAGAACTGCATTTTAATAATGACTTCGAATATAGGGTCCGAGCATATCTCGGAAATGGGGGCTTTGGGATTCATGGAAGGGGAGGAGCAGAAAAGGGATTCTTTGAAGGAAAAAGTGATGACGGCCTTGAGGGAATATTTCAGGCCTGAGTTCTTAAACAGGGTGGACGAGATAGTGATTTTCAACTACCTTTCCAAAGAAGAGATAAGGAAGATCGTGGAGCTTGAGTTGGACAAGGTTATAAGCAGGCTTGAGAAGCGTGGTATAAAAATAGACGTCACGGAAGGGGCCAAGAGCCTTTTGGCCGAAAAGGGATATGACCCGAATCTAGGCGCAAGGCCGCTGAAAAGAGTGATCCAGAGGATGATTTTGGATCCTCTTTCCCTGAAAGTGGTTTCAGGCGAACTGAAAGAAGGGGAAAGGGCGCAGATAGACGCCAAAGACGGCGATGTCGTTTTTTTCCTCCCTTATCAGGGAATCAAGGGAAGGAAGCCTTTCAAAGAAGAGGTTGAGGTGAAGTGATCTTCTTATGCTGAAAAACGTTTTCAAGATCGTAATAATTTTCGTCGTGGGAATGGTGGGCGGCATTTTCGCAACCCAGATATTCTGGCCCTATTTTATCGAGCGCCCGCTTTTTTACAAGTACGATCTTGACCAGCAACCCATAAACCTCACGGAAGAAAGCGTGATATATATCGAAGAGAACGAAGCTTTGCAGGAAGCGGCTTTGAAAGTCAAAAATTCGATCATCAGCGTCAGGACGGAAACAAAAGGAGGAGAGGTGCTGGAAGGATCCGGCCTGGCAGTCACTTCTGACGGATTGATCGTCACCTTGAATGACCTGATACCAAGAGGGAATGATTTCCTTTTTTCCGTCGAAGGGAAGCCTGCTTCCTACGAAGTGTTGAAAAGAGACGAAGGAATGAACCTGGCTCTGGTCAGGCTGAAAAGCTCTAATCTCAGCACAGTTGGTTTCGCCGATCTCAATCAAAAACAAATCGGAGAAAGGGTCTTTTTGGCCGGAATGCTGTCCGATAACGAAACAGGCTCTTACTATTCTGTGAACGAGGGGATAATAAGCAGCTTGCAGGGCAATGCTGTCAAGACCAATATCCTGGAAAATGAAGACATGCAGGGCTCTTCCTTGTTTGATATAGAAGGGAGCCTGGTAGGCCTGGTCCAGATCGGTCCGGAAGGGGAAGTGGCAGCCGTTCCGGTTTCAAAAATCAAAGAATTCATCAAAATCTGAAGTCTGGTAAAAACCTTGACATTTCCCTTGGGAAGGGTAAAATCGAAGGTGCATATTTTACTTTTGCGTTTGTTTTTTATTTCTGTTATAATTGTAGATTATAAAATTCTGAGGGCCTTTTTTTGAAAAATTAAATAATGCATTTACCTTAAAGCGACGGTTTAAGGTATTTTTTTGTTTGCCAAGCAGTAACCAATAAAATTATGCCCCCAAAAGAATCTTCAGTCAGGATAAGCAATTTTGGAAAATCAAGGATACAGCTCCCTCCTCCTTTTCTGCTTAAAATCCAGACAGAGGCCTGGGACAAATTCTGGCAAAGGGAACTGCCTGAGCTTTTGGCCGAAATATCCCCGATCAGGGACTACACCAAAAAAGAGCTTGAACTCTGGTTTTTGGGTTATAAATTAGAGGAGCCGAAATACAAGTCGGAGATGGAAGCCAAGCAGAATGACGACTCTTACGAAGCCCCTCTCAGAGTGAGAACGAAGCTGGTGAATTTGAAGACCAAGGAGGTGAAAGAGCAGGAAATATTCCTTGCCGATTTTCCCATGATGACGAAAAGAGGGACTTTTGTCATGAACGGGGTGGAAAGGGTGACCATCGCCCAGCTGATAAGATCGCCCGGAGCATTTTTCACCGCTCAGACGGTCGGGGGCAAAAAATATTTCGGAGCCAAAATCATCCCGAACAGGGGAGCCTGGCTTGAATTCGAGACAGAAGCGTCAGGTTTTATAGGAGTGAAAATAGACAGAAAAAGAAAAGTGGCCGCCACCACCTTGCTGAGGGCTTTGGGCATCGACAGCACGGAAACCATCAAGGATATGTTTTCGGACGTGGATAACGATCCCGAGCTTAAATTCATAGAGCAGACCCTGGCCAAAGACGTCGTCGCCACCCAAGGCGATGCCTGGGTTGAAATATACAAGAGGCTTAGGCCCGGGGAAATGGTGACTCCGGAGAGCGCGGGAGAACTTTTCAAGAACATGTTTTTCAATTTTGAAAGATACGACCTGTCCAAGGTCGGGAGATGGAAAACATGGCAGCGCCTGCCTTTGCTGGCGAAATCTTCCGGGAAAAAACAGAAGGATTCCAAGGGAAACGAGTCCCTGAACATTTCAATTGAAGACAGGGTTTTGAAGCCAGAAGATGTCGTCGAAGTGATCAGGGAGATAATAAGGCTCAATAACACGCCGGACTCAGATCCCGATCAGATCGACCATTTGGGCAACAGAAGAGTCAGGGCTTTAAACGAGCTTTTGCAGAATAGGATGAGGGTCGGGTTGATGAGGATGGAAAGAATCATAAAAGACAGAATGTCCACCTTGGACGTCAGCACCCTCACTCCTTCCCAGCTGGTCAACTCAAAGCCGGTGATGGCGGTGATAAAGGAATTTTTCAGCTCGTCCCAAATGTCCCAATTCATGGACAACGAGAATCCTTTGGCCGAACTGGAGCACAAGAGAAGGCTTTCTGCTACGGGACCTGGAGGATTGACCAGAGAGAGGGCCGGGTTTGAAGTGAGGGACGTACAGCCTTCCCATTACGGTAGAATTTGTCCTATTCAGACTCCTGAAGGCCCTAATATCGGACTGGTCGGGCACGTGGCCGCTTTCGCCAGGATAAACCCATACGGATTCATAGAAACTCCGTATTTCAAGGTTGAGAAAGGCAAGATTTCCAGCGAAATCCAATATTTGAACGCTTACGAGGAAGAAAGGTATAACATCGCCTCAGGAGTGCTGGCGGTTGACGATAAAAACAATATTATTCCCGAAAAAGTGGAAGCAAGGGTCAAAGGGGAGCCGACCGTGGTGATGAGAGACCAGATAAACTTCGTCGACGTTTCCCCTGAGCAGTGCATTTCCGTAGCTACTTCCCTTGTTCCTTTTTTGAGAAACGACGACGCCAACCGTGCATTGATGGGATCCAATATGCAGCGCCAGGCAGTGCCTCTGGTGAAGCCGGAGACTCCTTTGGTTTCAACCGGGATGGAAGGGAAAGTGGCTTTTGACTCCGGCCAGGCTGTTTTTTCCCTTGAAGACGGAATAGTTGAAGAAGTGGACGCCAGCCACGTTAAAGTCAAATCGAAAGACGGAGAAAGGGCGAAGGTCAATTCTTACGACCTCACCAACTTCGTGAGGACCAATCAGTACACGTGCCTGCATCAGAGGCCGGTTGTCGAGAAAGGGCAAAAAGTGAGGAAAGGAGAGGTCTTGGCAGACGGAGGGGCCATTGAGAAAGGCAGGCTTGCTTTGGGGACCAACCTTTTCGTGGCTTTCATACCCTGGAGAGGGGAGAACTACGAAGACGGAGTGATCATTTCCGAAAGGCTGGTGAAAGACGACATTTTTACATCGATACATCTGGAAGACTTCAGCTGCGACGTCAGGGAGACCAAGCTCGGGCCGGAGTCCACTACTGCAGACATACCCAATGTCGGGGAGGACAAATTGAAAGACCTGGATGAGGAAGGAATCGTCAGGATCGGAGCGGAAGTGGGGCCCAACGACATTCTGGTCGGAAAGATCTCCCCTAAAGGGGAGGCTGAACTGACTGCGGAAGAAAGGCTGCTGAGGGCCATTTTCGGGGAAAAAGCCAAAGAAGTGAAAGACACCTCCTTGCTCATGTCCCATGGGAAAAGGGGAAGAGTGGTGGGGGTGAAGGTTTTTTCCAGGGAGGACGGATATAAATTGGAGCCAGGAGTGGTGAAAAGGATCAGGGTGGAAGTCGCCCAGCTGAGGAAGATAACTGCCGGAGACAAGGTTGCCGGCCGTCACGGAAACAAAGGGGTCATCACCAAGGTTTTGCCTGAAGAGGAAATGCCCTTCATGGAAGACGGGACTCCGGTGGACATTGTTTTGAATCCTTTGGGAGTATCTTCAAGGATGAACATCGGCCAGATTTTGGAAACACATCTCGGATGGGCGGCAAAGAAGATGGGATACATAGCCGTCACCCCGTCTTTGTCGGGAGCTACCGAGAAGGACATCAAAGCGGCTTTGAAGGAAGCGAATCTTCCTGAAAACGGGAAGGTGACGCTTTACGACGGGAAAACCGGGAATCGATTCCCGGAAAAGATCACCGTCGGCTACATATATATAATGAAATTGGTCCATATGGTGGAAGACAAGATCCATATGAGGTCCATTGGGCCGTATTCATTGATCACCCAGCAGCCTTTGGGCGGTAAAGCCCAGTTCGGAGGGCAGAGGTTCGGGGAAATGGAAGTCTGGGCGCTGGAAGGTTACGGAGCAGCCCATATTCTCCAGGAAATGCTAACCATCAAGTCAGACGACGTCATCGGAAGGGCGGCCACTTACAACTCGATTTTGACCGGGGAAGAGATAAAAAGTCCCAACATACCCGCTTCATTCAACCTTTTAGTCGCGGAACTGAGATCGCTGGCTTTGAACTTCGACGTGAAAGAAGGAATTGTCAAAGAGGACGAAAATTAACCTTAAAAAGCATGAAAGTCGCAGACTTAAAATCAATAAAGATATCGCTGGCTTCGCCCGAAGTCATATTAGGCTGGTCTAAGGGAGAAGTCACAAAGCCTGAAACCATCAACTACAGGACGCAGAGGCCGGAGAAAGACGGCCTGTTCTGCGAGAAGATTTTCGGGCCTTCCAAAGACTACGAATGCTATTGCGGGAAATACAAAGGCATCCGATATAAAGGGGTGGTCTGCGACAAATGCGGGGTGGAGATAACCAAATCCCAGGTCAGGAGGGAAAGGATAGGGCACATCAAGCTCTCTTCCCCTTGCTCCCACATCTGGTTTCTTAGGGGGGTGCCTTCCAGGATGGGCATCATAACTGACATACCCATGCAGCAGCTGGAAAGGGTAATCTATTTTGCAAGCTACATTGTAACGAAGGTTGACGAGGCTGCCAAAGCCAGGATCATAGAGGAAATAGAGAAAGAATACAAACAGAAAGTCAAAAAGGAGAAATCCTCGCTCAAGGAAGGGAAGGCAGAGGAAAAGCAGGCCAAGTCCCGTTTGGAAAGGCTGAAAAACCTGAAGAGCAGGACTATGGAAGAGGTCCAGGGGATAAAAGAACTGAAGGTGCTGTCTGAGACGGAATATACCGATCTGTCCCTTAAATACGGGGAGATCTTTGAAGCCGGGACCGGGGCGGAAACTTTGAGGAAGATTTTATCCAACATCGACTGGAAAAGCCTTTTCAAAAGCCTTTTGAAGGAAGCTGAAGACACCACTCCTGAGAAAAAAAGAAAGGTCCTGAGAAGGGCCAGGGTCATCCAAAAAATGCTGAAAGCCGGAATCAAGCCAGAATGGATGTTTTTGACCCATTTGCCGGTCTTGCCTCCGGAGCTCAGGCCCATGGTCCAGCTTGACGGAGGAAGATACGCCTCCTCTGATCTGAACGACCTTTACAGGAGGGTGATCAATAGAAACAACCGTTTGAAATACCTTTTGGAGATAAACGCGCCGGATGTCATTGTCAGGAACGAGAAAAGAATGCTTCAGGAGGCGGTGGACGCTTTGATAGACAATACCATGAGGAAAGGGCAGACCACTACCGCCACCACCGGAGGCAAAAGGCTGTTAAAGTCTTTAGCTGACATGCTCAAGGGAAAGCAGGGCAGGTTCAGACAGAACCTTCTGGGCAAAAGGGTGGACTATTCGGCAAGATCGGTCATCGTCGTCGGACCTGAATTGAAGTTCAACCAAGTAGGCATTCCCAAAAGGATGGCTTTGGAGCTTTTCAAGCCTTTTGTGATCAAAAAAATACTGGACAGGGAATTGGCCTACAACGTCAGGAGCGCAAGCAAGCTCATAGAAGAGGAGACTCCCGAAGTCTGGGCGATGCTTGAAGAATGCGTGAAAGACAAGCTGGTCCTGCTGAATCGAGCTCCGACCCTTCACAGGCTGGGCATCCAGGCTTTTTATCCCCTCCTTATCGAAGACCAGGCGATAAGGATACATCCCATGACCTGCAAAGCTTTCAATGCCGACTTTGACGGAGACCAGATGGCCGTCCATCTTCCGCTTTCCGATATGGCCCAAAAAGAGGCCAAAGAACTCATGCTTTCGGCTTCGAATCTTTTGAAGCCCGCCACAGGAATGCCTATAGTCGCCCCCAGCCAGGATATAACCCTGGGAGTCTATTGGATATGCAAAATGAAGGAAGAGGCGATGGGAGAAGGCAAGATTTTCGGATCAAAGAACGAGGCCATCCTGGCCTTTGATTCCGAAGTGATCGACCTGAGGGCCAGGATAAAGGTGAGGATGGAAGACGGCATCGTTGAAACCTCGGTGGGAAGGATTCTTTTCAACAATGCCCTTCCCAAAGGGTATCCGTTCGTCAACGAGGAAATAAACTCAAAGAAGCTTGAGAAAATAGTCGGCGCGGTGATAGATTCTTCAGACAACCTAACCGCCCAGGAGTCTTTGGACAAGATAAAGAAGCTGGGGTTCGAATACTCCACTCTGTCCGGAATCACCTGGGGGATGGATGACCTGGTGGTTCCGCCAGAGAAGCCGGTCATAATGGCCAAAGCTGAAAAGGAGATAGAAGATATAGACTCCCATTACAGGAAAGGGCTTTTGTCCAGGGAGGAAAAGAAGGACAGGGCGATCGAAGTCTGGCAGAAAGTGAAGTCAGAAATAGAGAAGTTGGTTCCTAAGACTTTGGGCGAATCCAATCCCGTATTTTCCATAATCAGCTCCGGAGCCAGGGGATCCTGGTCCCAGCCGGTCCAGATGTCGGGGATGAAAGGGCTGGTGACCAATCCGGCCGGCCAGATCATAGAATTGCCGGTCAAGCATTCCTATAAAGAAGGGCTGGACGTGCTGGAATACTTCATTTCTACCCACGGAGCCAGGAAAGGGACTGCCGATACCGCCCTCAGAACTTCCACGGCGGGGTATCTCACCAGAAGGCTGGTGGACGTCGCTCATGAGGTGATAGTGACGGAAGAGGACTGCAAGGATTCAGAGGGCGTGGTGATAAAGAAAGAAGAAGCGGAAAAGATCGGCCAAAACATCGGATTCAAGATAGTGGGCAGAGTGGCAACCCAGAGGATAATCAACCCTTCGACCAAAAAGACGATCGTGGAAAAGGGAGAGGCTATTGACTGGAAAAAAGCAGGGGAGATAGACGAGGCGAACGTCAGAGAAATACCGGTCAGGAGTCCTTTGAGCTGCAAGACCAAGAGCGGAGTGTGCCAGAAATGCTACGGCTGGGATTTGGGCAGAAATAAGATAGTGGGGCTTGGGGAGGCCGTGGGAATAGTGGCTGCCCAGGCAATCGGAGAGCCTGGAACTCAGCTGACCATGAGAACGTTCCATACCGGAGGTGTTGCCGGCGGAGGAGACATCACCCAGGGGCTTCCCAGAGTGGAAGAAATATTTGAATGCAGGATCCCGAAAGGGAAAGCCTCGATTTCCGAGACGGACGGAGAAGTGCTGGAAATCACCCCGGAGAGGATCATCAAAATCAAAGTTTTTGACAATGGTCCGAAAAAGAAAGCGAAAAAAACAGACGTTCTGGAATACGCCGTTCCTTTAAAGAGAGCCATCTGGGTCGCTCCCGGCCAGCCTGTCAAAAAAGGGCAGCAGCTTTTCGAGGGGAACGTGGATTTAAAAGAGCTTTTTTCCTTGACTGACATGAAAGAAACCCAGCAGTATGTTCTAAGGGATATCCAGAAAATATACGTCTCCCAAGGGGCGGTCATCCACGACAAGCACATCGAAGTCATCATAAAGCAGATGTTCTCAAGAGTGAAGATAAAAGAAAAAGGAGACAGCATTTTCGATGCGGGGGAAGTGGTGGAGAAATCAAGATTTTTAGAGGAGAATGCGAGGCTGAAGAAGGAAGACAAGGCTCCAGCCAAAGACCAGCAGATACTTCTTGGAATCACCAAAGTTGCCCTAACCACCGACTCTTTCCTGTCGGCCGCCTCCTTCCAGGAAACGGCGAGGATCCTCATTAAAGCCGCTTTCGAAGGCAAGGAAGACAAGCTCCGCGGCTTGAAGGAAAACGTGATCATTGGTAAACTAATACCAGTAGGAACAGGGTTCAAGAAATAGGAGAAAATGCGCGATTGTTCCGGCTGCAAGTTTCAATGCCGCCGGGCCATGCATTTTCCCGAAAATGCGAGTGGTAAAGAATAATTCAAGGAATTCCAAGAAAGCGAAGAGAACAATAAGAGAGAAAAAGACCAGCCGCCTCAACCTCCCTGAAGAAATGAAAAGATGGCTGGCGAGCGCGGCTTTGGTTTTGGCCGCAGTGGTGGTTTCTTTGAGCTTTTTTAATAAAGCCGGAATTGTAGGAGAAGCTTTGACCGATGTCTTCGAAACTATTATCGGAAAGGCCTTCTTTTTCCTGCCTTTGGCCTTAATAGCCGGGGCCGTGGCTTTTTTGAACGTCAAAATAAAAAAAATAACCGGACCTGTCGCGCTGTCGCAGGTCCTTTTGCTGTTGGGCATTGCGGGCCTTATCGGATCGTTCGGCGGCGAAGAAAAGGCCGGAGGGGAGATAGGATACCTTCTTTCCCTTCCCTTTTTAAGGCTGTTCGGGGAAGTGGTTTCGAAGATCGTTTTTTCGATTGTCATTATCGTAGCCCTAGCCATGTTCTGGCATCTGTCCGGCCGGCCGAACGTTTTCAAAGCTTTCAAAAAAGAAGAGAAAAGACTCTTTGAACCGGGATCTGAGAAAAGACAGATATCGATCCGCAGGATATTCACCCCCAAATTCAAAGTAAAGGACGTTCCCGCATCCATCGACCTGAATCCTGCAATCCCTCCCCAGGCAAAGGAGAATCCCTCTCCTGAATCGGATCTGGCGAAGAGCCTTGAGATGAGAATGGGCTGGAAAGCCTCGGACAGGGCAGCTTCCAGCTACAAATTCCCGCCCGTCGATCTTTTGGAAAAGGACAAGGGAGGAGCCACGGCCGGGGACGTGAAGATAAATTCGGCCATAATAAAGAGGACGCTGCAGAATTTTGACATTCAGGTGGAGGTTTCCGAAGTGAACTTCGGGCCCACTGTCACTCAGTACGCTTTAAAGCCGGCCGAAGGAGTAAAGCTTTCGAAGATCACTGTCCTGTCAAACGACCTTTCCATGTCTTTGGCCAGCCATCCCATAAGGATAGAAGCTCCCATTCCAGGCCGGCCATTGGTTGGAATCGAGGTTCCCAACAAGACCAGAGCAATCGTGAGGCTGAGGGACATGATCGAGCATTCAGGCTTCCAGAACGCAATTTCTCCTCTTGCATTCTGCCTGGGAAGGGACGTGGCCGGGAATCCGGTCTTTGCCGACCTTGGCAAGATGCCTCACTTGCTCGTCGCAGGAGCCACCGGGACCGGGAAAACAATATGTTTGAATACCATCATCCTAAGCCTTCTTTACGGCAACAGCCCTGAGGATCTGAAGCTGATTTTGGTCGATCCCAAAAGGGTCGAGTTTTCCGTTTATAATGAGATTCCGCATCTTTTGTGTCCGGTCATTCATAACTCTCAGAAGGCGGTCAATGCCTTGAAGTGGCTGATCGGGGAAATGGAAAGGAGATTCGAGGTTCTTTCCGAAGCCAAATCCAGGGACATATCTGAATACAACAAAGTTTACCACAACAATCTCGACTCCATGGAAAGGCTTCCGTACATCGTTTTGGTAGTTGACGAGCTGGCCGACCTGATGGCTGCCAGGGGGAAGGAAATGGAAGCAGGCATAGTGAGGCTGGCTCAGATGGCCAGGGCGGTAGGCATACATTTGATACTCGCCACCCAAAGGCCCTCGGTGGAAGTGATCACCGGGCTCATAAAAGCGAATGTCACCTCAAGGATAACTTTCCAAGTGGCTTCCCAAGTTGATTCCAGGACGGTGATAGACACCGCCGGGGCCGAAAAGCTTCTAGGTTTCGGTGACCTTCTTTTCATATCAGCCGAGATCGTCAAACCCAAAAGGATCCAGGGAGTTTTCGTTTCCGAGAAAGAAGTGAAGAAGGTCGTAAACTACATCATTTCCAACAATACAGGGGAGGAGAAGGAAGACATTTCCGGCGAGATAGAGAACAGCACTTTTCAGTCTTTAACAGGGGCGCTGGAAGCTCAAAGCGACGGGTTCTCTTCTGGGGAGGATCCTCTTTACGAAGAAGCGAAAAAAGTTGTCATTGAAGCCAGGAAGGCTTCTGCCTCCCTGCTTCAGCGCAGGCTGAGGGTTGGATACGCAAGAGCGGCGAGATTAGTCGACATGCTTGAAGAAAAGGGAATCGTCGGTCCCGGGGAAGGGGCAAAACCCAGGGAAGTCTACACCGGCCAAGAAGAGCCGGAAAAATAACATTCAATTATGAAAAAGAAAAAAGAGCCGAAAGAGCTCAAGTTGGATGGGAAGAATGAGGACCTCCAGGAGGCGATAGACGAGATAAAACAGAGGTTCGGGGAAGGATCCATAATGAAGCTAAAAGAAGTGACTCCGGTTGACATTGAAGCCATTTCGACAGGAGCCATTTCCATTGATTTGATTCTGGGGATCGGCGGGATTCCCAGGGGCAGGATAGTGGAGATATACGGGCCGGAAGCGACAGGAAAAAGCACTTTGGCTCTCCACTGTGCAGCCGAAGCCCAAAGAAAAGGAGGGACGGCAGCTTTTGTGGACGCTGAGCACGCCCTGGACCCCGATTACGCCAAAAGGATAGGGGTGAATACTGACGATCTTTTGATATCCCAGCCTGATTCAGGCGAACAGGCCCTCCAGATAGTTGAAAGCCTGGTGAGATCAGGGGCAGTGGATCTTATCATTATAGACTCTGTTGCGGCCTTGGTCCCTAAGGTGGAAGTGGCAGGAGAGGTGGGGGACCAGCACATAGGGGTGCAGGCCAGGCTGATGAGCCAGGCTTTAAGGAAGCTTTCGAGCATCATTTCCAAGACCAGGACTTCAGTCATTTTCCTCAATCAGACCAGGATGAAAATAGGCGTCATTTTCGGCAATCCGGAAACGACTTCAGGAGGGCTCGCCCTGAAGTTCTATTCTTCAGTGAGGATAGAATTGAGAAGGAGGGCCCAGATAAAGCAGGGGGACGAAGTTATCGGCTCCAGGATCAAGGCGAAGATAGTCAAGAACAAGGTGGCTGCTCCTTTTAAGACCACGGAATTCGACATTTACTATAACGAAGGCATATCCAAGTTCATGGACATACTCAATACGGCCATTAAATACGAGGTGGTCAAAAAGGCGGGGAGCTGGCTTCAGTTCGAGGAAACCAAGCTCGGACAGGGCATGGAAGCTTCAAAACAGTTCCTCAAGGAAAACCCCCAGGTAGTGAAGAAAATAGAGGCTGAAATATACAAAAAGGCAAAATAGACCGATCCAAACAAAAAACCGCTTCGAAGCGGTTTTTTGCTACCTCGGAACGTTGGGCAGCAGACCCAAGCTTCTCGCCCTTTTTATGGCCGTGGCCAGTTTTCTCTGGTGTTTGCTGCAGACTCCGCTTTTTTTTCTGGGTCTGATCTTGAAAAGCCCGGAAATGAATTTCCTCAGTACGTCGGTGTCCTTGTAGTCTATTTCCTTTATGTTTTTTTGGCAAAAATAGCAGTTCATGGTGTGTGTTTTGACCCGTGTTTCTTCAAAATTAGAACGGTATGTCCTTCACGTCTATCTGTTCTTCCTCTTCTTCTATTATTGGTATTTCTTCGTCGGAAGGAGCGCTGGCTGCTGTTGGCTTTCCGTAGTTTTTCCCTGCGGAAGAAATTCCCCTGGGGCCCAATTGTATCCTTTCAGCTACGATTTCGGTCCTGTTCTTTTTGTTCCCGGACTGGTCCTGCCAGTTCCTGGTTTTTATCCTTCCTTCGATGAGGACCAGGCCGCCTTTTTTGAGGAAGCTTGAAACGGTTTCCGCCAATTTTCCGAAAGCCACTATATTGTGGAATTCAGTGTCCTGCTGTTTCTGCCCGTCCTTGGTGAAGAATCTGTTCGTGGCCATCCCGAAGGTGGCGACGGAAGTTCCGCTGGGGAGGGATTTCATTTCAGGATCCCTTGTAAGGTTTCCCAGGACGAATACTTTGTTTAAATTCATAGATGCGGAACGAAGGCCAAAATGATCACTGGCCTAAGATTTCGTCCAATTTTTTCTCTATTTCCTCGAATTCGACCTTTGGCTTTTTTTCCGCTTCTATTTTCGGAACGGCCTCCCTGATTCGGCGGGGGGATTTTCTCATTTCCTTCCCGGGGGCTGGCCTTTTCACCAGCAAAAATCTCATTATCTCAGGCAGCTTCCTAAGCTTCTCTTCAAGGCTTTTAATCTGTTCTGAAGGCGAAGAAAAGGAAAACACAAGCAAAAAGGCGATATTTTTCCCTTTGATTTGGGCTCCCAGCGTTTTCTTGCTCGGGCTGTTCGATTCGCTCACCACTCCGCCTTCCTCCTGGAGCACGGAAATGGCAGATTCCTTCAATTTGTTCAACTCTTCTTCCGTAAGGTCGGGAGAAGCCAATATTGTCAGTTCGTAATAGTCCATGGTTATGTTTTTTAGGGGATGAATAAGCTGAGGATATTGTAGCAAATGAAAAACGTGCGGTCAAGGTTTGAAATATTTCCTTCAATTTTCAGCTTGCATGATTTTGGCAGCCAAAATAGAATAATAAAAAGGTTGAAAATTAACTGAAAAATAAAAACATGAAGAGTTTTCTAGATTTCATAAGAAAACAGGGGGTCGTTGGTTTGGCCGTCGGCTTCATTCTAGGAGGAGCCGTTTCCAAACTGGTATCGGCTTTGGTCGGGGACATTATAAACCCGATCCTGGGAATTTTTCTCGGCAAAGTTGAAAGTCTGGCGGATGCCAGCCTGGCCGTAGGCGAGGCAAGAATACTGTGGGGCGATTTTCTAGGCGTTTTCATTGATTTCATCGTAATCGCCCTAGTCGTTTATTTCGGAGTCAAATGGCTGAAATTAGATAAGCTGGACAAGAAAGAATAAGGATAAAACATCAGCCGACAAAAAATCGCCCTTAAGGCGATTTTTTGATACAATCAGATAAAGAAAATGTCCAAAGCTTTCACTCTTTTGGAATTGCTGGTGGTGATAACCATAATCGGCATTTTAGCTTCTATCGTGGTGGTTTCCATGTCCGGCTCCACTGGTTCAGCCGAAATTGCTAAAGGGAAATCATACGCTCAGCAGGTCCATGCCCTTTTGGGACATGAAGCCAGGGGCGTCTGGGATTTTGATGAAGGGGCGCAGGATACCTGCGCCGGGTCAAAGGACGTCTGCGACACTTCAGGATACGGTAACCACGGGACGATTTCCGGAGCCTCTTATGTGACTTCGGATCTGAACGGATATGCCCTGAGCTTCAACGGAAGCAGCGATTATGTGAAAATAGACGGAATTGTCGTCAGCAACCCTTCTTCTCTGACGATATCTTCTTGGTTTAAAAAACAGGGGAACGGGGACAATTACGAATGCGTTCTGCATCAAAGTTCTGATACCAGCATAGGGAACAGCTCTTATTGGATGGGCGTTGACCTGGATGACTATTTTACGGCTACGATCGGGGCCAGGACGGGCATTGGCTGGGCCGCGGGCCAGACTAACGTCAAGGCAAATTTAGGGGAATGGAATTATTTGGTGGCCTCCTGGAACGGGAGCATTGTCAAAATATATATAAACGGGGAGTATAACAAGCAATATTCCTTGGCAACCTATTCCAATCTTACTACGCCTACGAGAATAGGGGCTTCATCGGACGGCCTTAACTACAGATTCAACGGTCTCATCGACGAAGTCCGCATTTATACTGCGGCTCTTCCGGCGGCAGAGATTCAGGAATACTATGTCAAAGGCCTTAAAAGACTCTTATCTGGTAATCTGATTTCAATTAAAGAATACGACCAAAAGATTTTGAAAATAAAAAAGTCATTAGCCCTTGATCCATGAGAAACCATAACAGAGCTTTCACCTTACTGGAGCTTTTGGTGGTGATAACCATAATCGGCGTTTTAGCTTCCATTATAACTGTTTCCCTGTCAGGCTCCACGGATTCAGCCGATATAGCCAAAATACAGCCGTTTAACCATCAAATCAACGCTCTTTTAGGGCATGAAGCGGTTTTAAGCCTCAATTTCAACGAAAACGCATATAACACCTGCCCTGGCGGAAAGGATGTCTGCGACGCTTCAGGATACGGCAACAGCGGAACCATATACGAAGACGGGGCTGCATATGCCCGAAGCTCTGTTGACGGTTTTGCCCTGAGCTTCAACGGGAGCAGCGACTATGTAGAGATTGCGGATAGCGAGAGTTTGAGGCCTTCGACGATCACCGTTTCTGCCTGGATCAAAATGGAGAATTCTGCTTCAGTAAGGCAGTTGTTTCTTACTAAGTGGTATGGATACTCTTGCGAAACCGATACGAGCCACAGGCCTTTTTTCAGGATTTACAATGGAGGGGATTCTCCTTCAGGAAGCCCTTTGGTGGTCGGGGAGTGGTATCATTTCGTAGGAGTATACGATCCGACCGCAGATGCCCAATACCAAGGGAATACTTTGTACATAAACGGAGAGAGAATCGGAACGACTCTGAAAACTACCGCCATCATCCACCAGAACAATATCCTGACCATAGGGAAATATGCAGGAGGATACCACTGGGGCGGCCTCATCGACGAAGTCCGCATTTATTCAGAAGCGCTTAACACTTCTGCTGTCCAGGATCTTTACGTCCAGGGTTTAGGCAAGCTTTTGGCCAATAGCAGCATCACTCAGGAAGAATACGACAAAAGAGTATTGGAACCGTATTTGGCAGCTAACAGCTTTCAACTTTAGAAATTAAAGTATAAAATAAAAAAATGGGAACACATCCTGGGATTTTCAGGGCTTACGACATCAGGGGGGTTTATCCTGCAGAGCTTTCGGAAGAAACCGCCTATCTTTTAGGCAGGGCTTTTCCCATTTTCCTCTTCAAGAGAGGGAAAAAGAAGCCGAATATAGTTGTCGGAATGGACAACCGCCTTTCTTCCAAAAGCCTGAAAAAAAGCCTGGTGAAAGGAATCAGGGAATCTGGTGCCAACGTCATAGATATAGGATTGTCCACTACCCCTCTTATGTATTTTGTCGTGGCGGATTCTAGATTCGACGGAGGGATACAGATAACGGCCAGCCACAATCCCGGCAGATACAACGGCTTCAAAATAGTCAGAGCCAAGGCTGTTCCAGTATCCAAGGATTCAGGACTCATGGATTTGAAAAACATCATGGAAAAAGTGAAGAAAGGAAGCGTTACCGCTTCCCGAAAAAGAGGGATCATCAAAAAAATCAATCCTATCCAAAAATACGTCGATTTCAACCTTAAAGGCTTGAATTTCAGAAAGGGGTCTTCTTTAAAGATAGTCGTGGATACAGTCAACGCAGTCCCTGGCAAAGTGGTTCCTGAATTCCTAAAGAGAATCCGATGCAAAACAACATATATTTTCAAGAAGCTCGACGGGGGTTTTCCGAACCATGATCCAGATCCTTTGGCCAAGGGGAATATGGCTGCCCTTTGCAAGGAAGTGAAAAGAAAGAAAGCGGATCTGGGAGTCGCTTTCGACGGGGACGGCGACAGGATCATGTTCGCTGACGAGAAAGGAAAAGTCATCCCAGCCGACCTCATTTCTTCTTTAGTATCCCAGATCCTTTTGAAGGAGAATCCTGGCCAGAAGGTGCTTTTTGACATCCGCTCCAGCAACATAGTGAAAGAGACGGTCAAAGCAAACAAGGGAGTCCCTGTTATGGGAAAAGTGGGGCACACTTTCATTAAAAAGAGCATGAGGCAGCAGGGGATAATGTTCGCCGGCGAACTTTCCGGCCACTATTACCATCGAGATCATTTTTTCGCTGAATGCCCGCTTTTGGTTCTGGGAAAGGTGATAAAATACCTTTTTGAGGAAAAGAAAACTTTGTCTGAAGCAATAAAGCCGTTTGAGAGATACTTCCATTCCGGGGAAATGAACTTCAAGGTCAAAGACAAGGAAAGAGCCTTGAAGGCGATGGCAAAGAAGTGCAAGGAAGGGAAACTCTGCAGCATAGACGGGATAAGGTGCGATTTCAAGGACTGGTGGTTCAGCGCCAGGCCTTCGAATACGGAGCCGTTCTTAAGGCTTGTCATTGAAGCTGACAGAAAAAGCCTGCTTGAAGAAAAGAAAAAGGAGTTGGAAAAGCTGATCTGCGGATAATAAAAGAACCTCCCTGGTTAAGTCCCAAGGAGGTTTTTGATTTGGCATTCCGGACAAGGCAGATATCCCAGATGGCCGTGCTTGTAATTGCAGACATACTGTTCGCAATCCTTGCACCAAAGGAGATACATTTTCATCTTTTCCGACCATCCGGATTTCAAATCGTATCCGAGGAACGGATGGAAGCCCATCCTGGCGCGGATCTTCTTTATCCTGGAAGCGTTCTTGACCGCCTGCTTGTCTTTTTCGTCCAACGTGTCACCTCCTTATATCTTGCTGATACCTTATGCTAAAACATCTGTCAAGTAAGGGAGGAAAATGAGCAAGCCTATTGCCGCCGCCGCTATGGAAAGAATGAGGACCAAAGCCGAGCTTATGTCTTTTATTTTTTCCACCTTTCCGTCAAAGGAAGGATGGACGACGTCCATTATTCTTTCGATTATGGAGTTCAAAATCTCGGAAGCTAAAACCAGGAGTATCAGTATGAAAACGGCGTATCTTTCAGCCGGGCTGAGAGGAAAGCAAAAAGCTGCGATTGAAACAAAAACCGTAGCTGCCAATTCTATTCTGAAACACTGCTCTTCTTTAAAGACCGTCTTCAACCCCTTGAAGGCAAATTTAAAGGAGTCTTTCAGCCTTTTGAAATCGATTTTAAGGCCCATTTTATCTCAATCCCATTTTCTGTCTCACCTCTTCCATGGTGGAGGCAGCTATGGACTCGGCTCTTTTCCTTCCCTGTTCCAGCACTTCTTTCACGTAAACTTCCCTTGATGAAAATTCCTTTTTCTTCCTGCGGAAGGGCTCCAGCTTCTCTACAGCCAATTGGGCCAGCGATTTTTTGAACTGGGCGTATCCCTTGTCTTTGAATCTTTTTTCCGTTTCCTGGACGGATTTTCCTGAAAAAAGACTGTAAATAGTCAGGAGATTGGAGATCCCCGGCTTTTTTTCAGGGTCGTATTTCACTGTTTTCCCAAGGTCGGTGACGGCCGACATTATCTTCTTCTCAACAGTTTCGGGAGGGTCGAAAAGGGAAAGGTATGACTGAGGCCCCAAGGATTTCGACATCTTCTTTTTCGGATCGGAAAGCGACATTATCTTCGCTCCCATTTTCGGCATCTGGGCTCTGGGCTCTTTAAATACCTCCCCGAATTTTTGGTTGAATTTTTTCACTATGCTCTGGGCGAGCTCTATGTGCTGCTGCTGGTCCTTTCCGACCGGCACGACGTCGGTCTTGAAAAGGAGGATGTCGGCAGCCATCAGTATCGGGTAGTTCAAGAGCCCTGCGTTGACGCTGTTCTTGAACTGCTTGGACTTCTCTTTATACTGGATCATCCTGGACAGCTCTCCTATGGGGGTTATAGTCCCCAGAAGCCAGCACAGCTCGGTATGTTCCCTGATCTGGGATTGAACGTAGATGATTGATTTTTCGGGATCGAATCCGGCTGCCAGATAGGCGATGGCGGTTTCCAGGACGGTTTTAGGAAAAACATCCGGGGAATAAGGGGAGGCGATGGCGTGCAAATCGACGATCGGAAAAACGCACTCCGCTTTTTCCTGGAGCTCCAAAGACTGCTTTATCATCCCGAAGTAGTTCCCTATGTGCAGCTCTCCGGTCGGCTGTATGCCGCTTAAGACTCTCATTGCCTATATATTACCATTAAATATTCTACACTTCTATGACCACCGGAAGGATCATCGGCCTTCGTTCGGTCTTGGCGTAGAGGAAATCTCCGACTTTGTTTCGTATTTCGTCCTTGACGTAGATCCAGTTTACCGCCCCTCCGCTTCCGGCCGCCTTTTCCACTATGCCGACCACCCTTTTCCGCGTGTTGTACAAAAGCTCCTTTGATTCCTTCAAATACACGAATCCCCTTGATATTATGTCCGGGGAGTTCCTCACTTTTCCGGTCATTCTGTCCACCACCACTATCACCACGAACATCCCGTCCTTGGACAGGTTCTGCCTGTCTCGCAGCACCACTTCTCCGACGTCTCCCACTCCCAGGCCGTCAACCATGACCAGATTTGACTCCACTGTTCTCTTGCTCAAAGATATGCTTTTCTGGCCGAGGATTATAATCTGACCGTTTTCGGCCACTATCACGTTCTCTTTGGGGAGTCCGCAGGATTCGGCCACTTCAGCGTGGTTGAAAAGCATGGAAAACTGCCCGTGAATGGGCATGAAGAATTTCGGCCTTATTATCTCTATCATCCTTTTCAGCTCGTCCCTCTGGGCGTGCCCTCCGGCATGGATATCCATCATTTTGTAATGGAAGACCTTTGCCCCTTGTCTGTAGAGCTCGTCTTTCAAGACCTGGACCGTCCTTTCGTTTCCGGGAATGACCGACGAGGAAAAGATGATTGAATCTCCCTTTTTGATCCTTATGAATCTGTGTTCTCTGTTGACGATCCTCATCAGTACAGCCGACTCTTCTCCCTGGGCTCCGGTGCCGAGAAACGTTACCTTTTGGTCGGGCAAATCTGCGATCTGAGCCGGCTTTATCAGCGTGTTTTTCTGGGATTTGATGTATCCGAGTTTTTTCGATATTTCCACGTTCGTCCTCATGCTGTAGCCGTCGATAGCCACTTTCCTTCCGTATTTTTCAGACAGGGCGATTATCTGCTGGACCCTGTTTATAAGAGAGCTGAAGGTCGCGGCGATGATCCTTCCTTTGGCGTTTTTGAATATCTCCTCTAGGTTTTTCATGATCACCTCTTCTGAAAAGGAATGGCCGAATTCCTCTGCTCCGGTAGAGTCCGACATCAGAAGCGACACGTTTCTTTTCCCCATTTCTTCCAGGGAGGCAAAGTCGGTGGGAGGCGAATAAATCGGATTCTGGTCGAATTTGAAGTCCCCGGTGTGAACTATGTTCCCCACTGGGGTGGAAATGAATATTCCCAGGGTATCCGGAATATTGTGGACCTGGGCGAAGAATTCAAGCTTGAAAGGGCCGAGCTCTATCTTGTCCTTGGGGTTCACGATGCTGATGTTGAGCTTGGGCTGGTTCGGGAAATCCTCCTGCCTTCTCAATATGATGGCTTTGGTCAAAGGAGAGGCGAAGACGTGAGGATTGCCTATTTTCCCCAGAAGGTAGGGGATGGCCCCTATATGGTCGTAATGGCCGTGGGTGATGACCAGGCCTAGGATCTTTTTCTGCAGCTTTCCGCCTTTTTTCAGATAATCTATGCTCGGGATGATGAAATCGACCCCGGGCATATCCTCTTGGGGAAACCCGACTCCTGCATCGATGATGAGCACATTGTCTTCGTACTCAAGGAGCATCATGTTTCTTCCGACCTCGCCTAACCCTCCCAGAGGGATGATCTGCAGGGATTTCTGCTGCGCTGGCATATTTGCTTTTTTCATTGAGAGACTTTTTCCCTATATCCCAAAACGGCGATATACAGGAAAGGTTAATAATTCGAATGTGCGGGCGGAGAGAATCGAACTCTCACGGGCTTGCGCCCCTTGGTTCCTGAAACCAAGGTGTCTGCCGTTCCACCACGCCCGCCTATTTTTCCATTCTTTTTCTGGAAGCAAGGTTCTTTGAGGAGAGATAAACGTCGGATTGGAGATAGCTTTTTTTGTCTCCGCATTCGAGCCACTTCCCCTCAAGCTGAAGGCCGAGGATCTTTTCCCCGGATTCTATCATCTGGGACAGGGCTCCAGCTATCCTTATCTCCCCTTTGGCCAATATCGGCTTTTCCAAATAGGGGAATATTTCCGGAGTCAAAACATATTTCCCCACGACGGCCAGGTTCGAGGGTGAATCTTGCGGAGAGGGTTTTTCTTCAATACCCTTTATCTCATACAACATTTTCCCTATTTTTTCAACCCTTACCATGCCGTAAGAGGACGATTTTTCCTTCGAAACAGGGCAAAGGGCGACGACAGGCTTCCTGTATTTCTTGAAGACCTGATTTAGCTGGGAAAGGCAGGGTTCCTTTGATTCCACCACGTCGTCGCAGAAAAGGACGGCGAAGGGGCCTTTTTCCACGAACTTTTTGGCTGCCAGTACCGCATGGCCGTCTCCGAGAGCTTTTTCTTGATAGGCCCTTGAAAAGGAAACCTTTTTGAAAAACCGGTCAAAGGACTTCATCTCTTCCAGGATGTCGGTCTTCCTTTTCTTTTTCAGGAACTCTTCGAGTTTTTTCGATTCCTTGAAATATTCGAATGAGGGGCAAGGGCCGGGCTTTGTCACGAAAACCACTTCCTTTATCCCGGACAATACAGCCTCTTCGACCACGTATTGCAAAATTGGCTTTGCCGCCAAGGGAAAGAGTTCCTTTGCGATCACTTTGCTCAAAGGGAGGAACCTTGTTCCGAATCCGGCGATTGGAATTATGGCCTTGTTGATCATTTTGAAAGTTTTTTCTTGAACTCTTCCACTATCTTCAGCTCGCTCGGATCTGTTTTGTTCCCCAAAGCCAGATAAAAGGAAGCCCAGTAGGACATCAGGACGGCAGAGAAGGTCTTTTGGAAAAAGTTTTTTCCTTCGATATCTATCTTCACTTCGCCTTGGCCGAGGATCTTTGCGGTCAGATCCATCCTTTTTCTGATTCTCTCCTTGTCATTATGGTCTCCAAGCATCAAAAAACGGAAGAGGGAAGTTAATTTTCCCTTTGAGGAGTATCCCGCCATTTCGTTGTGGTTCATTTCCGGGAATGCGTTGAAGAAAGAGGGAACCTTTGAATTCTCGTTGAAGTTGGTCTTCCAGATTTCAGCTATGTGCCTGTTCGCTTCAGAAGAGTAGATTACAGGGATTCTGTTTTCCAGAATTTTGGCCATTCTTTTCCCTTCGCTCTCTAAAGAAACCGGGTTCAGGGTTTTTTCCAGAGGCATCAGGTCTTTTGTCCTGTCAGGGACAAGGCCGCAGTTTGAAGCGATCTTCAACAATGAGGAGAACTGGAGCCCCAGGGCCATTCTCGGCTGGAATCCCTTGGGCATCAAGGAAAAAGGAACTCTTTCCTTTTTGCAAAGGTCGATAAGCTTGCCTCCGGATCCCAAACAGACAAGAGGAAGCTTTTTTATTAAAGCCTGGCGAAAGGCGCTCAATGTCTCTTCCGTGTTTCCGGAATATGAAACGCAAATGACCAGACTGCTTTTATCCGCCCAGTAAGGAAGGCCGTAATCGCGGTGTATTTTTACAGGCAAGGCCAATTTCCTGTCTTTGACCCAGGCCTTCAGAATGTTCCCCCCTAAAGCCGATCCTCCCATTCCGCAGACAATGAGGCTGTTGAACTTTCTTTTGAGGCCTGTTTTTTCTGCAGCCTTCAAACCGGCTCTGAACTGCTTTGGGAAGTTCAGGATGGTTTGGCGCATGTTTGATCTGTCAGTCATCTTTTTATATCCACTCCCGCTTCGTTTTTATATACCACTCTTGGACGTCTGATAATCTCCTGGAAGGGTCGGAAATGACCCCCTGGCTTGTCCCTTTCACTTCGCTGGAAACCAAGTGCAAATAGTCTGAGCTGAAAAGGAACACGGCTGGGCAGTCTTTTATGATGATTTCTTGGAAAGATTGGAGCTTCTGGGCCCTGACTTGGGCATCCAGGCTTTTTCTAGCTTCTTCCAGCAGCGCATCAGCAGCTTCGCTCTCGTACATGGAAAGGTTTAGTCCTGGCTCTTTCGTCTGAGAGGAATGCCAGAAGGGGAAAGGGTCCGGAACCATTCCCATGCTCTCGCCGATAAGGATGGCTTGGTAGTCTCTGGTTTTGATAAAATCGTTTTCCAATTCCTTGACCGAATAGCTGGCTATCTCAAGCTCGGCTCCGATCTCCTCCCACTGCCTTTTGAGCTCTTCAGCCGTTTCCAAAAGGATGCTGTCGTTCACCGTGACCAAGCTTATTTTCAAGGACGTCACTTCCGTTTTCGAAGGAGCGCACACCTCGTTGAGCTTGGCTATGGTCGTCTGGCCGACGATGCCGGTCCCAGACTGGAATCCCCATGGCTTCAGTATCTCTTCATAGTATTTTTCCTGGAAGTTCATGACCGCTTCCTTGGTCTTTTCCCCGAAATATCCGCTTACCGTCCCTTCAGGATAGATCTCCGGGAATTCGGCCAGGCATTTCTGCAGCTCTGACACCTCCTGTCCCTGGCTACCCGATTCCATTCTTTTCGAAAACTGGAAGGAAGGATCTTTCTGGACCGTTTTTTCTCTCGGTCCGAACTCCATCTCCTCGAATCCTGCCTGATCCAGCATCTGTTTGGCTTTCTCAGGGTCGTACGCAAAAGAGGCTTTAGGCTCTGCGAACCCGTAAACAGAAGAGAGAATCGGAGAGCTAACTGCTTCTCCGTTCCCGTCCAACACGGTTTCCACTATTTTCTGTTTGTCAGTGGCGTAATTAAGGGCCTCCCTGACCGATTTCATCTCCATCAAGTCAGATCCTTTGAGATTGAAGAAGACCGCGAAATACCTCGGGATGGAATAAGAATAAAGGGAAAGGGCTGAACTTTGCTCCAGCTCCTGGATCTTATCAGTCGCATGCAGGGAGAATCCGTCGATCTCGCCCATCTGCCAGGCCGTTACGGCCCCGCTTTCTTCCTTGAAGAACTGGAAAATCATTTCCGAAATGTAGGGCTTCTGCCCGTAATAGTAAGGATTCGGTTCTACGGTAATCGATTTTATAGATCCGCTGGCGTCCTGGGTGAGCTTTTTGAGCATGTAAGGCCCGGATCCCACTGGTTCTCGGTTGTACAAGGAAAGAGGGAAGTTTTCCGGAAGTATGTCCCCCCAGATGTGCTTTGGAATTATTTTCAAGGTCAGTCTTTCTCTAAAGACGCTGTAGGATTCCTTCAGCTGGAAGCTTATTTCGTTCTCCGACACTTTTTCAGCCTTGACCCCGATCCAATTGGTGGCCAGAGGGGATTTGTAGGCCGGATCCTGGATGGTTTTAACGGTGAAAGCGACGTCGTCTGCAGTCAATTTCTTTCCGTCAGACCAAAAAAGGTTCGGTTTCAAGAATACGCTTATCTGCTTTCCGTCGCTCCCTATCTCCACCCTTTCAGCCAAATCCTCGATGATTCTTCCTTGGAGATCGTATTTCATCAGCCCGGAAAAGAGTATTTCCACCATGTCCCTGTCAGCATCGCTGAGATCAGAGTAGACCGGGTTTATCAGACTCGGGCTTCCGACTATTCCTTCAGTATAGCTTCCTCCGTAAGCCGGCGTCTCCTGGGTCGAGTTGAGGTAGAAATCGGTCATTAAGAAAACGGCCGATGCCAAAGCAAGAAAGGAAAAAGAGAAAAGAACCCTTTTTTCCTTCGGGCCCAGAAACCTTCCAAGCATCCTCCACTGCCAGAACTTCGGCCACTTAAAGGTGGCCCAGTAGAATTTCAACTGGGAAAGCTTGAACTTCAAGGTTTCCGGGAAATCGGCTATTTTTTCCGATATTTGCGAGAGTTTTCTAAAACTCAATGTCGTTGATCGATGCAGATTCGGCGGCTTTCAGCCGTCCTTTGCTGCAGACTGGTAAGGGTTAATAAAGAAGATTCAGAACGGACAGGGCGATGAAGGATATTCCGAGGACGACGGTGGCCCAGAACAGCTTTTTCTGGATTCCTCTCCTTGTGCCGTACTGCTCTCCTCCTCCCTGCCCGAAAGCCGAACCCATGGCCGTCCCTCTCTGCTGCAGGAGGATTGAAGCCATCAAAAGGGCCGATACTACAAGCTGGGCTATGGTTAAAGGATTTGTCATATTTTTTTTCGTTCCCTTTTTTTGTAGAACATCAAAAGGAAAAAGTTAAGAACCCACAATATCGTAGCCGTCCAGAAGAGGGGAGCCAATCCCTCGATGATCAGTTCCAGGAACAGGAGGTCGGCGATCCAGACCATAAGCATATTTATAACGATGGTGAAAAGGCCGAAAGTAAGCATCCTCAGCGGGGTGGTTATGAATTTCAAAACAGGTTTTACGAAAAAATTAAGCAGGCCGAGAAAGATTCCGATCACCGCCACCAGCTGCCATATTGCCGTTATCTCGTACCCAAAAATATCAGACTCCCCAGGAATTATCTTTATAGTCACTCCTTCCAGGAATTGTTCTGCTAGAAAGATTCCGAGGATGCCGGCTATCATTTGGTAGATTATTTTTCCCATTTTTCATTATAATAGCAAAGAAACGGTTTTCCAGCAAGCCGGAGGAGAAAGACGGAGCTGAAAGGATTGCCTTGGTTTTTATTCCTCCAGCGATTTCTCCCTCAACTTCCTGTGATATGAGACGGCGAATCTGTGCGCTTCGTCCCTGAGCTGCAATATGAAGTTGGAAGCGTCTTTTTGGAGATCCTTGAGCAAATAAGGGTCTTTTTTTCCCGGCAGGAACAGCTCGTTGTTTCTTTTGGCCAAGGCAGCCAGATTTATCCTTTTCCCGGACTGCTTTAAAACAGAAGCTGCCGCGTTCAACTGCCCTTTTCCACCGTCAATAAGCATCAAGTCCGGGAAAGGCCAGTCTTTGTGCTTGAGCCTTCTTGAAATCGCTTCCTTGAGCATGGCCGTGTCGTTCGGAGTATCAAGGAGCCTTATCCTGAATTTCCTGTAAAGGTCTTTGTCCGGTTTCCCCTGGCTGAAGACCACCATCGAGGCCGTGGCTTTCTTTCCCTGGATGTTGGAAACGTCGAATGCTTCGGCCCTTGAGATTTCTTTTTTTGCTTTTAAGATCGATTTGATTTCCTTTTCTGCTTTCGGCCAGTCGATGCTCCCTTTCATCCTTTCAAAGACCCTGGCGTTGGATAAAACGCTTTCCAGGGCCTGGATCTGGTTTTTCGCCTCTCCGGCTTTTTCGTATTCAAGGAATTTTGAATACTGCTCCATTTCCTTCTGCAGCTTTTTCACAACGCTTCTGCTTTCGCCCCGCAATACGGCCTTGAGGTTTTTGACGCTTCTTCTATATTCCTGCCTTGAAGGGTTCGGCCCGGGGCACAATTTAAGGTGGCACCACGGGCAAAGCCCTTTAGGATGGTTTTTGGATGAGTAGTAAGGGAATATCTTTCTGAGGAGCCTGAGCGTTTTTTTCAAAGCCTCCCCTTCGACGAAGGGACCTATGTATTCGTTCTCCTTTTCAAGATTTTTCATCTTTGTCTGATGGCCGATTAAGACCCTGGGGAAGTCTTCCTTGGTGATGACGATGAAAAAGTAATTCTTGTCGTCCCGCCAGAGAACGTTGTACAAAGGCCTTCGCTCTTTTATAAGTTTTGCTTCCAAAAGAAGAGCTTCTATTTCAGAATCGGTTTCAATAAAGCCTGTTTTTGCAACCTTATCCATGAAAAGACCGTCCCTGAAGCTGGGGTTGGAAAAATGGCTCTTTACCCTGTCTTTGATGTTCAAGGCCTTTCCTATATACAGATCCCTGTTTTCTTTGTCTTTGAAGCAGTATACTCCGGAAGTTCCCGGAAGGTCCTTTGCGCCTTTTAAGATGAATTTTTCCATTATTCCTTTAATCGTGGCTTTTGATATGTTAGCATGAAACAGAGGGAGAAATCCATCAAAAACATGCCAGAACACAAATCTTTGCCGGGTTCGTTCTTCTTCCTTAGAGAAGCCTGGAAGGAATATACGGCCAGAATGGCCACCTATCTTGCAATTGCTGCCTTGCCCTTGGCCGTGAACCTGTTTTTCGACGGCTTTAGATACGCTTTCGAATCTGCATTTTTTCCAGGAGCGGTTTTTTCGGCCGTTGATTTTTTGTGTTCGATTATAGTTTCGGCATGGAGCTATGCTTCATTGCTCTTTGTCGTAAAAGACCGCAAAGAAGGGATTGATTTCAAAGAAGCCCTTGAAAGAGGATGGACCAGGATCGTTCCTTTTTTCTGGATCAGCTCTTTTGTTTTTGCAGCGGTGTTAGGAGGGACGATATTTTTCATCATCCCCGGAGTGATCTTTTCCGTCTGGTTTTTATTCTCAGCCTGCGTCCTGGTGGCGGAGGGAAAGAAAGGCGTTTCAGCCATGAAAAGGAGCAGACAGCTGGTGAAAGGGAGATGGTGGGATGTCTTCTTGAAAGTGCTGATGTGGATGCTTCTATTCATCCTGGCCGTTATCGCCGTTGAAACGGGGTCTTTCATTTCCTTCGGCCAGGCGTCCCCGGAATGGGTTTCAGAGATGGCTTCGTTGTTCCTCATCCCTTTCTACTCGATATATGTCTTTTTGATCTACGAGAAAGCCAGGGATTCAACTGTTGAGGTCTAGTCGTTTTGAAGGAGTTTTTCCGGCAGCGGTCTGCCGGTTTTTCTTTGCTTGCAAGGCCTCAAAAACAGGAGTACAATAAGGGACTATGCAAAACGGATCCTTCATCAGAATCAGGGGAGCCAAAGTCCATAATCTAAAGGACATTGACGTTGACATCCCCAAAAACAGGCTGGTGGTGATTACCGGGCTGTCAGGATCCGGAAAAAGCTCTCTCGCATTCGACACCCTGTACGCTGAAGGGCAGAGAAGGTACGTTGAAAGCCTGTCTGCCTATGCCAGGCAGTTTTTGGGGGTGATGAGGAAGCCGGATGCGGAAAGGATAGAGGGGATTTCTCCTGCCATATCCATCGACCAGAGGAAGGGGGCCCATAATCCGCGGTCAACCGTCGGCACGATTACGGAAATATATGACTACCTCAGGCTTTTGTATGCCAGGGTCGGGGTTCCCCACTGCCCTTTATGCGGAAAAACCGTATCCTGCCAGACCCCGAGCCAGATAGTCGACCAGATTATGAAAACTCCGGAAGGCGCTCCAGAAAAAGAGCTTCCGATCGAGATTCTGATTTTAGGTCCGATAGTTTCGGCAAAGAAAGGAGAACATCAGGGAATTTTGGAGGAAATCCAGAGAGGGGGATTCGTCCGGGTGAGGATAGACGGCTTCATCCACAGGATAGAGGAAGCCTTGCAGCTCAAATTGGACAAGAACAAGAAACACAATATAGAAGTGGTGGTGGACAGGCTCGAGCTGGGAGCTGAAACAGACAGGATAAGGCTGGCAGATTCGGTGGAAACGGCTTTGAAACTCGGCAAAGGGATAATGCTGGCCAGTTTCAAGAAAAACGGGCAGTTGAAATCGGAGGATTCCATTTTCAGCGAGAAATTCGCCTGCGAAAAATGCGGGGTTTCTTTGCCCGAGCTTGAGCCGAGGATATTTTCCTTCAATTCCCCTTTCGGAGCATGCCCGGCCTGCCAGGGTCTCGGGGTCAAGCTTGAGGTTGACCCTGCCCTTGTCATTCCCAATTACAACCTGTCTATAGCCGAAGGAGCGATTTTCCCGTGGGCGCATGCTTCCCATAAGATAGGAAGGCAGGGGTATTTCTGGTGGAAGCTTTCAGATCTCGCCTCCAATCTCAAATTCTCCCTTGAGGATCCAGTCAAGGATCTTCCCAAAAAAGTCATTGATCTGATACTTTACGGGGAAAAGGAAGGATTCGAAGGAGTCATCCCGAACCTGGAAAGAAGGTACAGGGAGACCGATTCTGACTGGACGAGGGAAGAGATAGAGCAGTATATGGTAGAGAAAGTCTGCGAGGTATGCAAAGGAAAGAGGCTGAAACCTGAAGTCTTGGCAGTGAAAGTGGCTGGCAAATCAATTGACAAGCTCGTGGAAGAAAGCATAAAGGGAGCGACCGTTTTTTTTCAAAATATTCTTTCCCCCGCAGGGGAGCTTAACCCTTCCCAGATGAGGATCGCCCATCCCATTCTGAAAGAGATATTGAACCGCCTCCAATTTTTGATCGACGTAGGGCTGGACTATCTGTCCTTGGACAGGAAGGCTGGCAGCCTTTCCGGAGGAGAAGAGCAGAGGATAAGGCTGGCGACCCAGATAGGATCCAGACTTTCCGGCGTCCTTTACATCTTAGACGAGCCTTCGATCGGGCTTCACGCAAGGGACCAGATGAGGCTCATTTCCACGCTCAAAAAATTGAGGGATCTCGGCAACACGGTCATAGTGGTCGAGCACGACCCCCAGACAATCTTGGCTGCAGACTGGGTCATAGACATAGGGCCTGGAGCCGGCAAGGAAGGGGGAAGGGTCATATTCCAGGGCACCCCGAAAGAGCTTTTAAAGGCAAAGACCCTTACCGGAGAATATCTGTCCGGAAAGAGGAGGGTTCAAGTGGAGCCCGCTAAAAGGAAAGAAGGACGGGACAAATATTTGGTGATAAAGAAAGCCCAGGAGCATAATTTAAAGAATATCGACGTCAAAATCCCTTTGGGGAGATTCGTCTGCGTCACCGGGGTTTCAGGATCAGGCAAAAGCTCTCTGGTGAACGACATCCTCGCCAAAAGCCTTCTCAAAAAACTGTACAAGGCCAAGGAAACTCCTGGGAAGCATGAGAGGATAGTGGGCTTGGAGAATTTGAACAAGGTGGTCCTGGTTGACCAGTCTCCCATCGGCAGGACCCCGAGGTCAAATCCCGCCACCTATACCGGCCTTTTCTCTTCTGTCAGGGATCTTTTCGCCAAGACCAAGGAAGCAAGGGTCAGGGGATACGGCCAGGGAAGGTTTTCCTTCAACGTCAAAGGAGGGAGGTGCGAGGTCTGCGAAGGCCAGGGCCAGATCAAGGTTGAAATGTTCTTTCTGCCTGACATGTACGTTGAATGTCAGGAATGCTCCGGCACCAGGTACAACAGGGAGACTTTGGAAGTGGAGTACAAGGGAAAGAACATAGCCCAGGTTTTGGAGATGACGGTCACCGAAGCGATGGAGTTTTTCAAGAACATACCTTCCGCTTTCGACAAGCTCAAGGTTCTTTCCGAAGTCGGAATCGGGTATGTGCATTTAGGTCAGCCGGCTCCTTCTTTGTCCGGAGGGGAAGCCCAGAGGATAAAGCTGGCTTCGGAGCTTTCCAAAAAAGGGACTGGAAAAGCCCTGTACATTCTGGACGAGCCCACCACCGGCTTGCATTTCGATGATGTCAGAAAGCTGGTCGCGGTCTTGAGGAGCCTCACTGACAAAGGGAACACGGTGCTGGTCATAGAGCACAACATGGACGTCATAAGGAACGCAGACTGGATAATCGATCTGGGGCCGGAAGGAGGAGAGGAAGGAGGCTACATAGTCGCCGAAGGCACGCCTAAAACCGTGAGCCTGAACAAGAAGAGCTATACCGGCCAGTTTTTGAAAGAAGGGAAAAAGGCGAATCTTGACAAGAGCTAAAATGGAGATAGAATGGAATTAGCACTCTCTCTGATTTTAAGCCAGGGAGGGAAGGTCTCTTAAAATATTTTCTTAATCGAGCGTAAAAACACAGGGATCTTTCCCTAAAAGCGTTTTTACGTTTTAAAATCAATGAAAAAGATAAAACCGTTGTCAGACCACATTCTGATAGAGCCGATCCCCCAAGAGGAAAAGACCAAGGCCGGGATATTGCTTCCCGAGACCGCGGAAAAAGAAAGGCCGGAGCAGGGAAAGGTTATTTCCGTGGGGCCCGGGAAAAAGACTTCGACAGGGAAAGTAATCCCGCTCGAGGTCAAGGAAGGTGACGTGGTTCTTTTCACCAAATACGGACCTGCGGAGATAAAAGTCGATGACAAGGAATACTTGATCGCAAAGCAAGAAGACATTCTTGCGATTTTAGAATAATCAATAAACATCAATGGCAAAACAAATACTTTATTCTGAAGAAGCGCGAAAAAAACTAAAAACAGGAGTAGATAAACTGGCAAACGCGGTGAAAATCACTTTGGGCCCGAAAGGGAGGAACGTTGTCTTGGACAAGGGCTTCGGATCCCCGACCATAACCAACGACGGAGTGACCATTGCCAAGGAGATCGAGCTTGAGGACAGGACAGAGAATCTGGGAGCCGAGATAGTAAAGGAAGTGGCTGAAAAGGCGAACGAGGCGGCCGGAGACGGAACCACCACTGCCGTGGTCCTGGCCCAGGCGATAATAACCGAAGGACTGAAGAACGTTGCTGCCGGAGCCAACCCATTGGCCATAAGGAGAGGGATCGAGAAAGCAATAGTTCTGGTCAAGGAATCCCTTAAAAAGCAGTCAAAGCCTGTAAAAGGCAAAGAGGAAATGGCCCAGGTGGCCACCATTTCAGCTGAAGACGCTGATTTGGGCAATTTGATAGCCGAAGTAGTGGAAGAAGTCGGGAAGGACGGGGTGATAACGGTTGAAGAATCTCACACTTTCGGCATTCAAAAGGAAGTGGTGAAAGGGCTTCAGTTTGACAGGGGATACGTATCCCATTACATGGTCACGGATGCAGAAAGGATGGAATCGGTTTTTGAAGACCCTTACATTTTAATAACAGACAAGAAGATATCGTCCCTCAGCGAGCTTCTGCCGGCTTTAGAGAAGGTCGCCCAGGCAGGGAAAAAGGAACTGGTCATAATCGCAGACGACGTTGACGGGGAAGCCTTGGCCACTTTGGTGGTGAACAGACTCAGGGGCACCTTCAACACCTTGGCCATAAAGGCTCCAGGTTTCGGGGACAGAAGAAAGGAGATGCTCGAGGACATAGCCATCGTCACCGGAGGGGAAGTCATCTCCGAGGAAACAGGCACCAAGCTTGAAAACGTGGAGATAAACTCTTTCGGAACGGCAAGAAAGGTGATCTCCACCAAGGAGAACACCACTATCGTGGAAGGAAAAGGCGAAAAAACCAAGATAGAAGCCAGGATATCCCAACTGAAGACCCAGATAAAGAACGTTACTTCCGATTTTGACAAAGAGAAACTGCAAGAGAGGCTCGGAAAGCTGGTCGGAGGAGTGGCGGTCATAAAAGTGGGGGCTGCGACCGAAATCGAGCAGAAAGCAAAGCAGCACAAGACCGAAGACGCGCTTTCCGCCACCAGGGCGGCAGTCGAAGAAGGGATAGTGGCCGGCGGAGGAGTGGCTTTATTAAAATCCGCTTCGGATTTGTCCAGCCTGAAAGTGGGAGCTGAAGAAAAGACAGGGGTGGACATCCTGAAAAGGGCTTTGGAAGAGCCCATAAGGCAGATAGCTTTCAATGCCGGAGTGGACGGATCCGTGGTGGTAGAGAAGGTGAGAGACAAGGGAGAAGGCTTCGGGTTCAATGCCCTGAAAGGGGAATATGAAGACTTGATAGAGTCGGGAGTGGTTGATCCGACCAAGGTGGTGAGAGCTGCCTTGGAGAACGCCGTCTCAGCGGCAGTGATGATGCTTTCCACTGAAGCAATAGTGGTTGAAATTCCCGAAAAGGAAGACAAGAACAGGATGCCCCAGATGCCGGAATACTAATGGAAGAAGTTTGGATTTCCGCCCCGCTCGAACGGGGCGGTTTTCTTTTATATACTGTTTTCTGCATTTTCTAGATGATATACTTAAAAAACATTATGTATTCAGCCTGGAGTCAAAAAGCCTTCACTCTCCTTGAGTTGTTAGTGGTCATCACCATCATCGGCATCTTAGCCTCAATTGTGGTTGTTTCCATGTCAGGCTCCACTGACTCAGCCACAATAGCCAAAGGCAAAGCCTA
>CAYVNG010000003.1:0-49635 GCA_964452875.1 uncultured Candidatus Saccharibacteria bacterium | reverse complement strand
GCCAAAGGATCAGACATTCTTGTATTGGTTACGGAATGGTCTGAATTTCTAAAAACCGATATGAAAAAAATAAAAGAAGCTATGAGACGCTCAAATATCATTGATGGGAGGAACGCTTTTGATCCAAAAAAAATGAAAAGAATGGGTTTTCATTATGAAGGGGTCGGAGTAAAGTAGGTTTATAGATAGAAAAGAGATCTTTGATTTTCAATTTTCTAAAGATTTTGACAATTTTTTAAAAGGACATGAAAAGATTTGTTTCTATAATCATCCTTTGTAGGAACGAGGAGAAATTCATCGAGAACTGTATAGATTCTCTTTTGGATCAAACTTATCCAAAAGAGCAGATGGAGATTCTTGCGGTTAACGGAATGTCAGAAGACAGGACAAGGGAGATAATAAATAAATATAGGCAGAAATATCCTTTTGTGAAGCTTTTTGACAATCCCAAAAAATATAGTCCATTTGCCTTGAATATAGGGATTAAAAATTCAAAAGGAGATATTATTATGATCGCCAGCGGTCATGCCAGATACGAGAATGATTTTATTGAAAAATGCATTGGGTTTTTACAGGAAAATGCTGCCGACGGAGCCGGAGGGATAATCAGAAATCTTCCTCAAGAAAATACTTTTTTCTCAAAAGCTATCGCATTTTGTCTGTCTAGTTTTTTCGGGGCAGGAAATGCATTCTTCAGGACCGGCTCAAAAAAAATAAGAGAAGTGGATGCATTTTTCGGAGGATGCTATAAAAAAGAAGTCTTTGACAAGGCGGGCCTTTTCAATGAAAAATTAATAAGGTCACAAGATATTGAATTTAATAAAAGATTGAAAAAGGCAGGAGGAAAGATTTTTTTAATTCCGAACGCCGTCACTTATTACTATTTCAGGTCTGGTCTTTCCAGCTTCTTTAAACATAACTTCCTGGACGGAACCTGGCTTACTTATCCTTTGAAGTTCAAGGTCAAAATTTTCAGCTTAAGGCATCTTTTTCCTTTGTTTCTAGTCGCAGGATTGGCATCGGGCATATTTCTTTCCTTCTTGTTTTGGTGGGGGAAATTTTTTCTGGCATTTCTCGTCGGAGCTTACGGCATTTTGACCATCTTTTTTTCTGCTAAAATAGCATTAAAAAACGGTTTCAGATATATTTTTTTAATGCCCGTTGTTTTCTCCACAAGGCATTTGGCTTACGGATTCGGATCTTTGTGGGGGCTGGTCAAAATTATAATAAAATAAAGCTATGGAAGAAAGAAAGGAAAAAGAAATCGAATACTACGACAAAAGGGCGAAAGAATCCCTTGAGGATCCGAAAAAAGCCGGGAAAGGCGACTTTGAGGGGTTCAGGGCCGATTTGCTGTCCAGCTTCCGATTTTGCTACCAATGGATTGAAAAGAACGCTAAAAATAAGAACTTGCTGGATTACGGATGCGGCAACGGGATACATTCCATTTTTCCAGCGAAAATAGGAGCCAAAGTCACTGGCATTGATTTGTCAGAGCCCTCTTTGATCCTGGCAAGGCAAAGGGCGATAAAAGAAGGAATGGAAGGGAAAATTCAGTTTGTCAAAATGGATTGCGAGAATCTGGAATTCGAGGCCAACCGTTTTGACGTCGTATTCGATGGAGGAACGTTTTCTTCCCTGGATATTAATAAAGCTTTGCCGGAAATAGCCAGGGTCTTGAATCCTGAAGGAAAACTTATAGGCATTGAGACTTTCGGCCACAATCCATTCGCCAATCTTAAAAGAAAGATCAATAAGTTAAGAAAATCAAGAACCGGCTGAGCGGTAGAGCATATATTCAGCAGAAAGGATCTGGAAACGGCGAAGAAGCACTTCGAAAAGATTGAAGTGAATTACTTTCACATAATTTCCTGGGTCGTTTTTCCTTTCCTTAATTTGCCAGGATCGAACATCATACTGGAAATGCTGGAAAAAGTTGACGCAGTTTTAGCTAAGATCCCGGGGCTGAGGCAGTGGGCCTTTAAAGTCGTTTTCATATTTTCCGAACCAAAAAAATGAAAAGATTGTTCGATATATTTTTTTCTTTGCTGGGAATCGTTGTCGCTTCTCCAATCTTTTTAATAATATCCTTATTGATAAAAATAGAGGACGGAGGGCCGGTATTCTTCCGGGGCAAAAGAGTGGGGAAAGAAGGAAAGGTTTTCAGGATCTTCAAGTTCAGGACCATGGTGAGGGACGCTGAAAGCCTGGGAGGCCCTTCTACCTCAGCTGACGACGAAAGGCTGACCAGGATAGGAAGGAAACTGAGAAGCCATAATCTGGACGAGCTTCCCCAGTTCATAGACGTCTTAAGGGGGAAGATGAGCTTCGTCGGTCCCAGGCCTGAAGTGCCTCAGGAAGTGGAAACTTATGATAAAGAGACAAGAGAGATAATTCTGAGCATGAGGCCGGGGATTACGGACCTGGCTACTCTTGAGGACATACACGAAGAAGAGATCCTCAAAGGGAGCAAGGATCCCCATCAGACATATAGGGAGCTTATCAAGCCCAAAAAGCTAAGGCTGGCCAAACAATACGTAAAAACGAGGTCTTTTTGGCTTGATATCAAAATAATACTCAGGACTGTAAGATCGGCTATTCTCTAAAAAAATCAGCCCCTTGTTTCCAAGAGGCTGAAATGGACGATCAGGCGAAGAAAGTGACGGCCATGGCAGTGGCCTCGGCGAAGTAAGCGTTATTTGCTTGCTTTGCCGATTTTTTCTCTTTCCTGGTCTCGCGAAGAACTCCCAGGAGTCCTTCTTTCTCGTAGATGTCGATCACCCATTTGCCAAGTATTTCTTCTCCCCTGGTCTTCTCGAATGGGACAAACCCGTCTGAGAAGAGCAGCAGGTACTGAAGGCCATCGGCCGGCGTCTCGAATGCGTTCCAGCACTCGGCTACCTGTGGCTGGCCATTCAGGACGGCATAGCCGTCTTCGACCAACTGGTTGGCGTGCGCTTTGCGCAGTTCGATCATCAGCGGTCTGAGTCCGTGCCATACCACCTTATCGTCGCCGTACTTCTCCCGCAGATCATTGATTCGCTCTCGCAGAACGACATCGTGGCCGTAAACCTGGTTTCGGGTCACCCTGAAGCCGTCGTGTTCGGTCTTCAAGAGAGCGAAACAATCGCCTCCCTGGATTATAGACACCTTGTCTTTCTCCAGTTTGGCCGCCACGAAGGCTGTTCCTCCCATCTTCTCGGTTTCTCTCGGAAGGATTCCGTGGCAGAAAAAGTGATTTGCCATGATCCTTCGGTTGGCCGACATGAGGATGTCGTCCATCGGCGTCGTCGAGTCAGCTGCAGCGAAAGCAGATTGCATCTCTTTCACTGCCATTTGGCCGCCAGTGATCCCTCCTGGGTATGTGAGCGGCGGATTCTCGATTTCGTCATGAGGGGCACTTACCCCGTCAAAGACGCCGAAGTACGAGGGGAAGCTGACGATCATTGCATCCTCCACGATTCTGGTTGTTCCCTGGTCAAATAAGCTTTCAACTCTTATGGTTTTCAAACTCCTTCCTCCTTTACTCCGAATGAGCTATCGAAAACGCTACCATTTTTTATTAAAATTGTCAATAAAAGAAAAGGTTTGATTCTAAGGGCATTTTCGGATATAATTTTAGAATATGAGCTTGGAAGAAAGGGCAAAGGAAATAAGGAAAAACATTCTCAGAATGATGCTTAAATCCCAGACCTCGCACATAGGGTCCTGCTTGAGCTGCGTTGAGATACTTACTATCCTTTATTTCAAAATTCTGAGAATAGACTCCAAAAATCCATTTTCAGAGAAAAGGGACAGATTCGTTTTATCAAAAGGGCATGCCGTGGCCAGCCTTTACTCAACCTTGGCTTTAAGAGGATTTTTCCCCTTAAAAGAGCTTGATCACTACTGCAAGGACGGGGAGAAGATGCCGGGCCATTCGACAAAGAGATCGATGCCCGGAGTGGAGGTCACCACCGGTGCCTTAGGGCACGGCCTTCCCATGGCAACCGGCATGGCCCTGGCTTTGAAGAAAGACAAGAGAAGCCAGAGAGTTTTCGTCTTGATGTCGGACGGAGAATGCGACGAGGGGTCCAATTGGGAAGCAGCCCTCTTTGCCGGCCACCACAAGCTGGATAATCTGACAAGCATAATTGACTACAACAAGCTTCAGGCTTTCGGCAGGACGAACAAGGTCTTGAATCTCGAGCCCTTGGCAAAAAAATGGGAAGATTTCGGCTGGCAAGTGAAAGAGGTTGACGGGCACAATCTCAACGAGCTCGAAAAAGTTTTGTCAAAGATCCCTTTTAAAAAAGGAAAACCCAGCTTGTTGATATCCCATACCGTCAAAGGGAGGGGGGTTTCTTTCATGGAGAACAAGATGGAATGGCATTACAAGAATTTAACAGACGAACTTTTCGAAAAAGCGATAAAAGAAATTTCATGAGGACCGCTTTCATAAACACGCTGATAAAACTGGCGGAAAAGGATAAAAGGATATATCTCTTGACCGGAGACCTCGGCTTTTCCGTTTTCGAGACTTTTGCCGAAAGATTTCCAGAAAGGTTCGTCAACTGCGGGGTGGCAGAGCAGAACATGATGGGAGTGGCCGCCGGACTGGCTCTGGAAGGGAAAAAGCCCTATGTCTATTCGATCGCACCTTTCGTGACGATAAGGTGTTTAGAGCAGATAAGGAACGACATTGCTTACCAGAATTTGGACGTGAAAATAGTGGGGGTCGGAGGAGGAGTGTCTTACGGAGAACTGGGAGCCACTCACCACGCCATGGAAGATGCCGGGATTATAAGATTGCTGCCGAATTTCTGCGTTCTCTGCCCCGGAGACCCTCTTGAGGCAGAAAAGCTGATGCTGGAATCATACCGCAGTCCAGCCCCTTCTTTCATGCAGCTGAACAGAGGAGGAGACAAAATGGTCCATAAAAGAAGAGACAAGATCAAAATAGGAGAGCCGTGCGTCATTGAAAAAGGGAAGGAAGGGGCAATGGTGGTCAACGGCATATTCTTGAGAATCGGCAAAGAGGTCTCAGACAGCCTCAAATCCCTGGGGCACGATTTAAAGCTTATCAGCCTGCCCACATTAAAGCCGGTCAACAGGAACGCTCTTTATAAAGAGCTTAAAAATCAAAAGTTTGTTTTTTCCATGGAAGAGCACAATATCCTCGGGGGACTAGGCACCTTGATATCTGAGACTATGGCTGAGCGGGGCTGGCCAGGCGTTTTAAAGAAGGTAGCTCTGCCGGACGAGTTTTTTTCCAAAGTGGGGAAGGCTGAGTATATAAGGAAAAAGTGCAGGATGACTTCAGGCGAAATAGTCAAAACCATACTGAAAACAATAACAAAAAAATAACATGAAAAAAGTCCCTTTTGTGAATTATCCCTTGCAGTATAAGCTTCTCAAAAAAGAGACTGATCTGGCCATAACCAGAGTATTGGAAACAGGGAACTTGATACTTAGGGGCGATGTTGAAAAATTCGAAAACGACATGGCCAAGTTTCTGGGAGCAAAATACGGCATAGGCGTCAACAGCTGTACTGACGCCATGATGCTTTCCTTGATGGCTGCCGGCATAGGCAAAGGGGACGAGGTGATAACCGTTTCCCATACATTCTTTGCCACCATTGAAGTCATTCATCATGTCGGGGCAAAGCCCGTCTTGATAGACGTCAAAGAGGATTTTCTGATGGACGAAGACCAGCTTGAAAAGGCCATAACCGAGAAAACCAAAGCCATAATTCCCGTCCATCTCAACGGCCGAGTCTGCAACATGGAAAAGATAATGAGGATCGCCAGGAAGCACAAGCTCGTGGTTATCGAGGATGCTGCCCAGGCTCTGGGAGCTTCTTTTAAAGGGAAGAAGGCGGGCTCTTTCGGGCTGACAGGAAGCTACAGTTTTTATCCAGCCAAGCTTTTGGGGGCGGCAGGCGACGGAGGATTGGCGGTCACCAGCGACAAAAGCATCGCAGAAAAGCTAAAGATGCTCAGGGACCACGGAAGGAAGACTAAGACCGAAATTTCCTGCTACGGGTTCACTTCCAGGCTGGATAATCTGCAGGCTGCCATCTTGAACGTTAGGTTCAAAAAGATTAAAAACTGGATAAGCAGGAGAAGGGAGATAGCTGACATATATGAAAAAGGGCTGAAAAATATTCTTAACATTAAAACTCCGCCGAGCCCTGGAAGCGACAAAGATCGTTTCGACGTTTATCAGAATTACGTCATCAAAGCTGAAAGAAGGGACGATCTATATAATTTTTTCAAGGACAAGGGAGTGGAAACTCTTATCAAAGACCCCATTCCCAATCATTGGCAAAAAGGGATAGGGCTTTCAAACTTCAAACTTCCTGTGTCAGAAAGGCTCGCCAAAGAAGTGATTTCCCTTCCCATGTACCCTGAGCTTACGAATCAACAGGTATCTTACGTCATTAACTGTATCAGAGATTTTTACAGGCTCGGATGATCAATCTTTTCTACCACTACAAGAAGATCGTTTTTATTCTTTTCGACATTTTCTCGATCGTCTTTTCCCTTTGGCTGGCCTTCCTGCTCAGGTTCGAAGGGAATATACCTCCTAATCATTTTTTGAATATGACGGGAATGATCTCCCTGGCCGTCATCTTTATCGTTCCCATTTTCTACAAGCTCGGCCTTTACTCCTTTTCCTGGTCTTTCGTTTCGGCCAGCGAAATGGTGAAGCTTTTCAAGGCCGTTTTCCTGAGCTATCTGTTCTTGGGAGCTTCTTTGTTCCTGCTCAAGGATCATTACGTCTTTTTCGGGTTTCCGAGGTCCACGGTCATTATGAGCTTCATTTTTGTCTTTCTTTTCTGCGGGGCAGGCAGGTTTTTAAAAAGGATATATCTCCAAGTCAGGGGAGATAAAGAAGCAAAAGGCAAAAAAAGGACTTTGATAGTCGGAGCCGGCAACACAGGGGAGCAGATCTTGAGGAATATGATGCAGTCAAAATCGAGCTATCTCCCGGTGGGATTTCTTGACGATTTAGCTTCCAGAAAGGGAATTTCGATACACGGCCTGAAAGTGCTGGGAAGGATAAGAGACATCCCAAAGGTGGTGGAGAAAGAAAAGATCGAAGCGATGATAATAGCCATATCTTCCGCAGGGTCATCTTTGATAAAAGAAGCTGCGAGGAAGGGCAGGGAAGCAGGGCTGAAAGAGATAAAGATAGTCCCGCCGATTGAAGAAATAATAGGAGGGAGGATATCCATAGAGAATTTGAAAATTCTTCAGGCCGAAGACCTTCTGGGAAGGGATCAGGTGTTCTCTTCCTTCAGCGAAGTAGAGAGGTTCGTTTCGAAGAAAAGAATCCTGGTCACCGGGGCGGCAGGCTCCATAGGCTCTGAATTGTGCATGCAGATCGCCAGGTTCTCCCCCGGATCCCTGTTGGTATTGGATCAGGACGAGACAGGAATTTTCAATATTGAAAACAGGCTGAAAAAAGAATTTCCTGGCGTCAAAACAGTATCCGAAGTATGCGACATCAGGGACGAAGAAAAGATCAAGAAAATATTCAGCGATTTTTCCCCGGAAACGGTTTTCCACGCCGCAGCCTACAAGCACGTTCCTTTAATGGAAAAGCATCCGGAAGAGGCGGTGAAGAACAACATTTTCGGAACGAAGATCTTAGCTGAAGCTTCTTTGGTCGCAGGAGCCGGGAAATTCGTTTTCATCTCAACCGATAAAGCCGTGAATCCGAGCTCGGTCATGGGAGCCTCAAAAAGGGTCGGAGAAATGATATGCCAGGGCTTTGATGGAAAAGGGAAGACGAAATTCGTTTCCGTCAGATTCGGGAATGTGCTGGACAGCAGGGGAAGCGTGATACCGCTTTTCAAAGAGCAGATTAGGACAGGAGGTCCGGTTACCGTCACCGACCCTGAAATGAAAAGATATTTCATGACCGCAAAAGAAGCCTGTCTGCTGGTGATGCAGGCAGGAGCCATGGGAGAGGGAGGGGAGATTTTTGTCCTGGACATGGGAAAGCCGGTCAATATTCTGGACATGGCCAAGGAGATGATAAAGCTTTCCGGGCTAGAGCCGGACAAAGACATTCCCATCGTCTTCACCGGGAAGAGGCCTGGAGAAAAGCTGTTCGAAGAGATATTGACTGCGGAAGAGGGGACGGAAGTCACTGAAAACCAGAAGATCTTCAAAGCCAGGCTTTCAAAGGTGGATCCGGAAAAGCTGGAAAAATCACTGGCCAACTTAAACGAAGAAGCGAAAAGATTGGACGGCCAGAGAATAATTGCTATATTAAAGGAATTGATTCCAAAATATGAATGACATGAACCAAAAAAACCTTTCGGAAAAGATCTGCGTCTGGATAATCAAATTGGCTGTCTTCGCAGCCTTGCTCACCCCGTTGGTGGTCAGCGACAAATTTCTCTTTCCTTTCGTCGGACCGAAAAGCCTGTGGTTCATGGCTTTCGCCGAAATCGCCTTTGCTGCTTATCTTTTCCTGGCTTTGAGCTGCCGAAAATACAGGCCCCGCTTGAACTCCCTGGTTATCGCTCTTCTGGCTTTTTTAACGGTTTTCATCTTGAGCTCCGTGCTCGGGGTTGATTTCGAAGAAAGCTTCTGGTCGAGGTTCGAAAGGATGACCGGGCTTTTGATGTGGTTTCACCTGTTCGGTTTCTTTCTTACTTTGTCTTCCACTTTCAGGGAGAAAAAAGACTGGATCCAGATTTTCTCTTTTTCGGTGGCAGCCGCCATGGCGGTTTCTTTCCTGTTTATTTTTGAAAAAATCATCGAAGGGCAGCAATCCCTCCCGGGAGCGGCGCAGAGCCTGGCCAGCTCCCTTGATAAGATCGGGCTGCTGAACGTAGAAAAAGGCAGAGGAGGAGCCACTTTGGGAAACAGCTCGTTTTTGGGCACTTATCTCCTTTTCAATTTTTTCATCGCTTTGTATCTGTTCTTCCAGACTAATAAGCAGAAGATCTGTTCCAGGCTCCACAAGGCAATTAATTTTTTGTATTTGCTTTCCGTCGGAGTGATCGGCTTGGTATTGTATTTCAGCACTGCCAGAGCGGCCTTTCTTTCTGCTGCCGGGGGGTTGGCGTTGCTGGGGATATTGTGGCTGGCTTTCGCCAACAAAGGGAATGTCAGGAAGGCCGGGATATCCCTGCTCTGCTTGTCTTGCGTCTGTGCTTTGGCGATAGTCGTCTTGATTTTTTTCTCGCCGGCTTTCCTTGAAGATAATCTGGAAAAAATGTTCGGAACCTCGACCATAAAGCCGAGATTCGCGGTTTATGAGATGGCCTGGAAAGGATTTCTGGAAAGGCCTTTGCTGGGCTGGGGGCCCGAGAATTTCTCCATCGCTTTCACCAAGTATTTCAGCCCCAGCTTTTTTACAGAAGATTTCGGAGGGGACATCTGGTATGACAAATCCCATAACGTGGTATTCGACACCTTGGTTACGACCGGCCTTCTGGGATTGATATCGTATTTTGGCATATATGCTGCTTCCTTCTACTTGCTTTGGAAAAAGTTCTTCAGAGAGAAGGAAGATTTCTGGAAAGCAGGGATATTTTCTGTCGCCTTAATCGCTTACTTCGTCCAGAATCTCACCGTTTTCGACATGATCGGCTCTTACCTGATGTTCTTTTTGATACTGTCTTTCATTTCTTCTGATTCTGGGAATAAAGAGGAAGCTGGTGAAGCAAAATTGAAATTCTGGCTGCTGCCTTTGCTCTTGATCGTTCTCGCATTCTCTCTGGCCAATTTCGTGGTTTCTCCGGCCCAAAAAGCCTATTACGCAATTCTGCCCCGCCAGCAGGAGCCTTTTTCTGAGAGCAGGCTTGAAATGTACGAAAAGACGGCCAGCACTTCTTTCGTCGGCCAGGACCAGATAATCGAGTCTTTTGCCAACTCCACCATTGAATTCTCCTATTACCAGGACATTGAATCCGTCCCTGCAGAAAGGGTGGCTGCCGAATTCGGCTTCCTTATGGCGGAATTGGAGAAGATCGTCGAGAAAAATCCTTTGGATTACAGGATGGTGTTGGAGCTTGGGACGATTTACAATACCTATATCAGGTTCGACCCTTATTATATTTCTAAAGCGGAAAAAGTCTTTAAGGATGCCATCACCTTGAGCCCCAATAATCAGCAGGGCTACTGGTATTTGGCCCAGACAAAGCTTTACGAAGGGAAAATGGAAGAGGCGGTAACCTTGGCTGAGAAAGCGCTTCAACTCGACCAGAAAGCGGAAAGGTCCCACTTGGTGCTGGTGCAGGTTTTGAAATTCAGCGGCAACCAGGAAAAGCTTCAAAAAGCAGTTTTGAATGCTTTGGAGATAAATCCCGAATGGGCGACGAGCATCGAGTCCCTCGTAGGCCAGCTGTAGAAATCGACCTTGACTAATTTTCATTATTATGATACTATCACCATAGTGAGTGCGATCTGACTTCGGTCAGACTCGATTCTTAGTCGCCGATAAGCCCCTCTCGAGTGGGGCTTGTTGGTTTTTTAAAAGACGTTGTTGTGCATATTTTGATACTCTGTTAATATGGAATTGAGTCGGGAGGCAAGCACTCACTCAAGACTTTGAATTGGAGTATACTCTCCCGGCTCGCTTTAGAATCCGGATCCCGGCAGAAGGGCCGGATTTTAAATTGAAACAAGCGTCAGGATAGGATATTATTAAATAACATGGAAAAGTTGGGAGACAGCATCAGTAAAATGCCTCTGATATTAGCTAAGAACGTTTCTCTAGCCGAATACACTTCCTTCAAGATCGGCGGAAAAGCTGCATATTTTTTTTCAGCCAAAAGGAAAGAAGACGTGGCGAAAGCAGTTTCAATTTCCAGGAAGATGAAACTGCCTTTTTTCATGCTCGGCAAGGGCAGCAACATTCTCGTTTCCGACAGAGGGTTCAAAGGACTGGTGATAAAACAGGATTTTGGGAAAATTAAAATAAACGGGAAAATCGTTTCTGCTGAAGCAGGAGCTTCTTTATCATATTTGGCAAGGAAGGCGCAAGAGAAGAGTTTGACCGGTTTGGAATGGGCAGCAGCTATTCCCGGAACCTTGGGAGGATCTTTGAGGGGGAACGCCGGCTCTTTTGGAAAGTCGATGAAGGACGTCGTCATTGATATTGAAGTTCTGGACGTTTTGAAAAACAAAACGATCGTTCTCAAGAGAAAAGAATGTCGCTTCAGCTACAGAGAGAGCATTTTCAAAAAAAACAGGAACCTGATAATCCTTTCAGCCAGATTGAGCCTTGAAAAAGGGGACAGAAAGAAGATAAAAGAAAGAACCGAGGAATATTTGAGAATGAAAAAAGAAAGCCAGCCGTTGAATTTTCCTTCAGCCGGAAGCGTTTTCAAGAATCCGGGCGAAAAATCAGCCGGAGAGCTGATAGAATCTTGCCAACTGAAAGGAAAAAGTAAGGGAGGAGCTGAAATATCTGAAAAGCATGCCAATTTTATACTGAACAAAAAAAACGCCAAAGCAAACGACGTCTTGGAACTCATCAATCTTGTTAAAAGAAAAGTAAAAAACAAATTTAAGACAGAATTGAAAGAAGAAATCGTTCTTCTGGGTTTTGAAACCAAAAAAAGTATTGACAATTTCCCTGGAAATGAAAAGATAAAATAATATTACTGTTTTTTCGGAATGAAAATTTCAATCAAGGCCACCAAAATCGTATTGGATGGATCGACGAAGGATTTCGTCGAAAAGAAAATCGCCGGTCTCGAAAAATATTTGAGAGTTTCTCGTTCTTCTGATCCGCGATTCTCAAACAATCATTTGAAAGCTGCGGTGGAAATAGAAAAAACAACTCTTCATCACAAGAAGGGCCCTTTTTTCAGGGCGGAATGCCAGATAGCTCTTCCCGGGCAGATTTTGAGAACGGAAGCAAAAGCAGAAGATGTGAGGAAAGCCGTCATCGAAGTTCAAAAAGAGATGAAAGACGGATTAAAAGAATATAAAAATAAAATAAAAGAAAAGAGGGAGCGAGGGGGGCGGAAGAGAGGAATGCGCACAAGCCCTGCTGCCTAGAAATAAAACATATGGTTCCCAAAAAATTTTTCTTCACCAAAGGAGTGGGGGTCCACAAGGACAAACTCAGGTCGTTTGAGCTCGCTTTGAGGGATGCCAGGATAGCCCATCTTAATATCGTTCAGGTTTCAAGCATTCTGCCGCCGCGTTGCAAAAAAGTGAGTATGGAAAAAGGAGTCCCTTTTTTGAACCCTGGAGAAATAACTTTTTGCGTCATATCCAGAAATGAAACTGATGAGCCTAATCGTCTCATATCAGCTTCGGTCGGGGCGGCTATTCCATCCGAAGAAAAGCATTACGGATACATAGCCGAATACCACTCTTTCGGAGAAAACGCTGACACGGCCGGTCCTTATGCCGAGGATTTGGCTGCTTCAATGTTGGCTTCAACCTTAGGGATGACCTTCGATCCCGAACAGGCCTGGGACTATAGGAAGCAGGCCTTTAAAATGAGCAAAAAAATTGTGTATACCAGAAACGTCACCCAGACTGCCAGGGGAGACAAAGGCGGACTATGGACTTCAGTAGTGGCCGCCGTGGTATTCATTCCTTAAAAAAAATGAAATTTCTTTTTGTAACCATATTCGGAGAAAGCGCCACAGTGGCTCAAAGCCTCCAAATGGAGGGGCATCAAGTAAAGTTCTATATTCGCGACAAGAAAATGCGGGACGTGGCCAGGAATCTTGTGCCCAGAGTCAATAACTGGAAGAGCCACAAAGATTGGGCTGACGTCATAGTTTTTGACGACGTTAACTGCGGCGAGGATATTGAAAGCCTTAGGAAAAAAGGATATTTGGTCGTGGGAGGAAACAGATTCGGTGACAGGCTGGAAAACGACAGGATTTTTGCCCAGAAAATAATGAGGGAAGCAGGAATGAAGCTCCCTCCTTCATGGCACTTCAATAATTTCCAGGCAGGGATCGAATTCATAAAAAAAAGACCGAAGAAATATGTAATAAAACTTTCAGGACAGCCCGAGCGCTATACCTGCTATTTGGGTAAATCCGATGATGGGTTTGATTTGATAAAGATGATTGAAAGTCTTCAAGAGTCCTGGTCGAAGGACAAAAAATTGCACTTTATCATGCAACCTAAGAGCCAAAAAGCGGACTTCATCCTGCAAGAATTGATAGACGGCATAGAAATGGCGACAGGAGCCTTTTTCAACGGCAAAGAATTCGCTTCGCCTGTTAACGTCAGCTTCGAACACAAGCATTTTCTGACCGGAGGGCTTGGTCCGTTGACAGGGGAAATGGGGACGTCAATGTATTATTCTGAAACAGGAGGAAGGCTTTTTAAAGAGACCCTTTCCAAAATAAAATCCTATCTAGCAAAGACCAATTACCGGGGATTCATAGATCTGAATTGCATCGTCACCAAGGAGGCAGCTTATCCGATTGATTTTACGGCCAGATTCGGATATCCCCAGGTTGACATACAGGGCGAGCTTCACAAAACCAGCTGGGGGGAAATATTGAAAAAGGTGGCCGACGGGACCTTGAAACATTTCGACACGTACGATAATTTCGCCGTCGGAGTGATAATGGGAGGAGCCGGCATGCCCTACGAGATCTCTTACAATAAATATGGAAGAGATCTTCCCATTTTAGGGATAACCGATAAAAACAGGGCTTACGTCAAAATGGCCCAAGCTTACGAGAAGAACGGCAAATACTATACTGGAGGCTCAGGGTACGTTCTGACCATAAATGGAAGCGGAAAAACCATGGAAGCCGCCAAGAAGTGCGCTTATGACAGGATGAAGGGGATAATCATCCCCAACGCCGTTTACAGGCTGGATATAGGGGACCACTGGAAGACAGAGGAAGCGAAGTTGCGGGACTGGGGATATTTGTGAAAAAAACCTCAATGTCGCCCCGCTTGAAAGCGGGGCTTTGTATTTGGGAAAAAAGGCTTTTTTTGGTAAACTCTGTCTGAAAGGGAAACATATGCAAATTATCGAAGATCAGGATAAAATTCGGCGGAAAGCCGAATTGGACTTAAAAAATTACGGGGATTTCCCGGATCACAATATCTATTACCTCTTTTTTGACGAACAGCCGGAAGAGTACAAGCCCGTGTATTTGGATTTCGGAGACAGAGGGGGAGCTTTGACTTTTTTTAAAGATCACATCTGGAAGATTCCTTTTCCTCCGATTATCGATAAAGTCAAAGAGCTTTCCTGCCTGCGAGAGATGATGGAATATATCTCCGGAAGGAAAGATATCACGAAAATAATGTTCCTTGATTGCAAGAAGGAAGCGAGAAAAAGTATCCTCGGCATGGCGCCGGATTTGGGATGGAAGGCCTCGGTCCCTTCCTTCGTTTCCTGGTGGCCGGTCTATGATCTGGCCAAATTCGACGAAAAGCTTGAAGGGAAAAAATGGAGGAAGCTGAGGAAGTCAAAGAACTATTTCACAAAGCATTACCAGATAGAAAAGATTGAAGCCGTCAAAGCCGACAAAAAAGGATTGGAAGACCTTGTCTGGAAATGGAAAAAGCACAAGGACGGGGAGGAAATAATGGAATGCGAACCTTACTTGAGATTTATCAAGGCAGGATTTCCCGGATGCGAATTATCCAAGGCGTTTTTGATAAATGGAAAACCGGCGGCCTTGTTCGCCGGCTGGGGAATACCCAATTCCAGGACTTTTTACCCGAGCATCAGCATTAGGGATTACGATTACGACGGCTTAGGGGAATATATGTCTTTGGAGATGTTTTTTGAAGCGAAAAAAGCGGGATTTGAAAAACTGGATTTCGGAGGAAGTGATAAAAAGCTTCTCATCTTCAAAAAGAGATTCCATCCGGAACATATCTACAAGGCGTATAATTTTAGCTTGGTAAAAAATAAATGAAAACAAAACCGGTAATTTGCATTTATTTTAGAAAGTGATATAATAGCCCATATAAGCGCTTTTAAAATAAATAGTCAATCGCTTTTTGTTTTTACTCTTTGTTTTTAGGTGATGAACCTAATTATTGGAAGCCCTTGCGCTTGGCTCGCAAAACGAATTTGCGTATCTTAAGCGATTTATGGGTAAGCGATTGATTTAAAACGATGATTTTAAAAACAAAGAGATCCATTCGATGGGTCCGTCTTAGAAAAAAAAAATACGCAGGGATACATCTGATTGCCGAATTTTGGGGTGCAAAAGAAATAGAAAGCACGGCTGAAACAAAGAAAATTTTGATTGGCGCCGCAAATAATTCGGGAAGTTATCCGTTAAAAGTTTCGACTTTCAAATTTAATCCTCGGGGAATCACTGGGGTCGTTTTGTTGGCGGAATCACATATTTCCATTCATTCTTGGCCGGAATACAATTATTTGGCTATAGATATTTTTACCTGCGGAGACAAAGCTAAGCCTTTGAAAGCTTTGGAATACTTAAAAGAACAATATAATCCTAAAAAAATCGAATTGAAAGAAATAATTCGAGGTGTCGTCCATAATAAAAAATAAGGCCATGACTGAAAAAAAACTTGAAGAAATTTACGAAAAATTCATCACCTTCTACAAGAATAATTTTATTTTTGATGCCAAGAATAATTCCACGAGCCTCAAAAAATTGAAGTTGTCCGATTCGACAATAGGGAGATTTTACGATCAGTATTATAAGATTACTTACGTTAATTTTCTCGAAAATCTGAAATATATTCTATATTCAAAAGACGTTTTCGATTTCATATTCAAGGACTCCTCTGAAGATTGGAAACTCTGGCCTTACCTTTATTTCCTTGAAAAAAACAAATTAATAAAAGTAGGAAGAACTGGCAAAGTGACCCATATGAATAAAGAAATATTGGAAATAATACCAAAACCGCTGACAGAAGAAGAAATCAAAAATCTGCTGGAGGAAAAACTTAAAGTGAAAATCCGTTCTTCGGAATCAATGGTTAAGCTGTTCGAAAAGTTCAAGAGTTTTGAAGTAAAAGGCCAATGGGATCAAATGCCCATTTCTCAGGGTTCGGCGATTTTTCTGGTTCATAAAATTTTAGAAAGGATTCCCCTGAAGAAAAAATTTTTGTTCGTAGGGGACGATGATTTCATTTCGATAGTGATGGGACTGATCTGTCCTGGATTTGAAAGCGTCGTAATCGATGCCGACGATCAGCTTTTGGCGACGATTGATTTTCTGGCCAAAAAATTTAATTTGAAAATTGAAACTAAAAAAGTCGACATCAGGAAAGATGTCCGTGTTGGAAAATTCATCGGGTTTTTGGCTAATCCCGTTTATACCGCCGACGGGGTAAAAGGATTCGTAAAATTCGGCTTAAATCAGCTCGGTAAAGACGGTGGTTTGGCTTTTTTGGAGGTCGGCGAGGAATCTATCGGGAACAGATTTCTGTCCCTGCATGAGTTTTTCGCAAAAAACGGTTTGATTGCGAAAGAATTGATCAGGGGAAAAATATTTTATCCCTATATCAAGCTTTACAAGGAAGATGAAGAGATTTTTCGAAGACTGGCGTCGATGATCGATGAAGAAGTCATCAAAAAATCTCCCAAACTTGCCGCTTCCCTGTACATCTTCAGTTATTTGCCTTCGAAAATAAAAGAGGTGAAATTCAAAAAACCTTTTTATGCTTACCTCTAAAGAAAGATGGTTCGCAGAAAACAAGGTTCCCGGGAAAAGGTTTGAGAAAATAAAACATTGTTTTCTGATGGATAAGCTGGTTTTTCGCGGCAAGACAGCCTATCAGGATGTTTTGATTTTTGACAATCCGATTTACGGAAGGGTTTTTTGTCTAGAAGGCATTGTGGAACTTTCCGAAAAAGACGAATTTATCTACCATGAGATGATTTCCCATCCCGTTTTGTTCTCCCATCCCAATCCAAAGAAAATCTTAATTATTGGAGGAGGTGATGGGGGAGTCTTGAGGGAAGTTTTGAAGCATCCGGTGGATAAAGTCGATTTGGTCGAAATGGATAAAGAAGTGATAAAAATATCAAAAAAATATCTTAAATTTGTCTGCCGAAACGCGTTTTCAGACAAAAGAGTAAACGTTTTTAATTGCTCTGGCCAGAACTTCATAAAAGGTAAAAAAAACATCTACGACGTCGCCATTGTAGATTGCACCAATTTCAATTCTGACGGCTTTTCAAATTCTTTGTATTCGGATGGATTTTACAGACAGCTTTTAAAAATTATCAAATCAAACGGGATTATGATCACTCTCGGATTTTCTTTCTTAGATTTTGATAATCTCGCCAAACCTATCATTAAAAAGATAAGAGAGTTTTTCCCGTTTGTCGCTCTTTTCAGATTCTGCATGCCATCTTACCATTGCGGTGAGTATTTCTTTGTCGGAGGTTCGAAAAAAATAGATCTGAAGAAAGCAAATTTTTCAAAAATAAGCGAAAGATTCAAAAAAATCCAGAAAAAATTTGGTTTCAAATATTATTCTCCCGAAATCCACAAAGCCAGCTTAGTTCTGCCGGAGATATGGAGATTATAAGGAAAAAGGTCTTAATCTTGGGAGGAGGGAAAATTGGCCGAGCATTAGTCCATTACCTCAAAAAGAACAAGGCAATCTCTGAAATTGCCTTGTTCTCCCTTGATGCAAATAGTTTAAAGGGATCCAGCAGGGTGAAAATTTTAAAAGGAGATGTCTTTGATTCAGAACGGGTCCAAGTGATAGAAAAATACGATTTTTTAATCGGAGCCTTGCCGGAACAATCCGGCAAACGGGGCTTGGAATTGGCTTTGGAATACGGAAAAGATTTGATAGACGTTTCGGTGGTTCCGATTTCTTTTTATCTAAAGCATAAAAAAAAGATTGAAGAAAAAGGGATAAAAGTGGTTCCCGGCTGCGGCGTTTCCCCGGGGTTGACTAATCTCATTGCAGGTTTCGGCATGAGGAATTTCAAAAAAGACGATGAGGTTGAAATAGGGGCTGGCACCCTTTCCGTCAAGAAAAATCATTTTTTCCCTTTTACTTGGTCTTTCAGCGATTTGATTGAAGAGCATCTTTATCATGCAACGGTGATCAGCCGAGGGGAAAAAATGAGGTTGGCTCCTTTCTCCGGCTATAGAATACAGAGACTGGATGGTTTGGGAAATTTCGAAAGCTATTTTGTCGACGAATGGAGCACATTGCCTTACAGTCTCGGCCTCAAAAATCTTAGCTTCCGGGTGATAAGGCCGGTGGGCTTCTTCAACTTTTTTCAATTCCTTAAAAATCATTCTTTTTTCAAAAAAGAGAATATAACTCAGGCGGAAAAATTATTGACATTGGAAAAAAGCGACAACACAACCGCGATTTACGTTAAAATTGGCGGGAAAAGCCAAAAGAATTTTTTTTGGCAGGCTTCCATTTTTTCCAAAAAAAATGATAAATTAAATTCGATGCAAAAAATTACCTCTTTGATGCCAGCAACAGTTCTGGATTTTTTACTCAAGGAAGAGATAAAAATAAAGAAAGGGATTATCCTCATGGAAGAAATTGGGAAAGAAAAGCATCTTTTTAGGAAAATTATCGGCATATTAAAAAATGAAGGAGTAGAATTCAAAAGGGGTAAATGAAAATCCCGGCCAAGGCCGGGATTTTCATTTGCTCACTCTTTCAGTATATTCACCCGAATCGGTGTTTAACCGCACTATATCTCCTTGTTCTATAAACATCGGTACGCTAATTTCTAATCCGGTTTCCAGTTTAGCTTTTTTCATGAAGTTGGCCACTGTGCTTCCTTTTATAGATTGTTCGACTTCAACCACCTTAAGATCGACTTTTATGGGAATTTCTACTGAAAGTAATTCCCCGTCGATATAAAGTAAATTCACTTCGGAGTTGCCGGTGATGAATTTTATTTTATTTTGCGTGTTTTCAAGAGGAAAAGAAATTCTTTCTTTTGTATCATTAGTTATAAAAACCGAATTTCTCCTGTCGCTGTACAGATAAATAGCCTTTTTATATTCCTTTTCCATCGTTTCGAATTCCTCTCCCGATTTGAAAGTCATTTTTATGAATTTTCCAGATTTGATATTCTTGAGCTTAGTCCTGTATACAGCTCCGCCTTTTCCTGGATTCATATATGAAAAATCGGTGATTAACCACGGTTGGCCGTCGATATTCAATATTATCCCTTTTTCAAAATCAGATGTTGAAATCATAATATTATTCCGGTCATTTATTTTCTGAAAACAATTGACTCGCCGGAAAGGGCAGTATATCGTTCATGTCCTTTGCGTCCAGTAAAAGCATTTGAAGACGCTCTACTCCTAGAGCGATGCCGCCCGACGGCGCAATTCCTAATTCTAAGGCATGAATGAAATCTTTGTCAATCGGTATTTCATCTTTGCCGAGTTTTTTTCTAAGAACGCGCTCTTCTTCGAAACGGACATATTGCTCTTTGGGATCAACTAGTTCGGAAAATGCGTTTGCCAATTCCATTCCAGATATGAACATTTCAAATCGTTCCGCATAAAAGTCGTTTTTCCTTTTCGATAAAGAAGCCTGAGGAAGGGGATAATCGCAGACGAAAACAGGCTTGTCTTTCGGAAGATTTGGTTCTATTTCATTTAAGAAAACCAGATAGAAAATATCGTTCCAATCGTCAAACTTGGAATATTTTTCATTCTTCGCTTGCTTTTTGAAATCTTCCACGGTTTGAGCCTTATCAAGATCGATACGGGCATATTCTAAGAATAAATTTCTGACGGTCAATCTGGGCCAGGGGGGAGTGAGGTCTATTTTTCCCCCTTGATAAGAAATGGTCCTTGAATTCTTTATCTTTTCGGCTAAAAAGACGATTAGTTGTTCTATATCCTCCATCATCTGGTTATAATCGGAATTTGCCCTGTACCACTCAAGCATAGTGAATTCGGGGTTGTGTATGCCTCCGAAGCTTTCATTGGATCTGAAAACTTTAACCAGTTCGAAAATTTTATCGAAACCGGCCGCTAATAATTTTTTTAGGGAATATTCTGGAGAAGTTATCAAAAATCCTTGAAATTCTTCGTTCTTTTCATTAGTAAAGTTCACTTTAAACGGTGAAAGATATGGTTCCTGTCCGGCGCATCTTACCAGAATTGGCGTTTGTGCTTCAAAAAATCCCTGTTCTTTGAAAAAAACGCGAATTAAATCAATGATTTTGCCGCATGAAATGAAATTTTCTTTGAGGATTTTGTCTGACCTCATTTTTTCCCAATTTTTTTCCATACTGTTAATTTAGAACATATTGGTTTTTTAGTCAAAAAATATGATATAATTACTTTGTTATTAAATTCATTTAAGATGTCGATATTAGATAAAATTTTCGGCGATGCGAATGCCAAATATATAAAAAGCATTCGGCCTTTGGTCGATAATATTAATGCTTTGGAACCGGAATTTGAGAAGATTCCTTCTGAAAAGCTGAAGGAAAAAACTTACGAATTCAAAAAACGCTTGAAATCCGGAGAAACTATGGAGGACATCCTTTCAGAGGCCTTCGCACTGGTTAGGGAAGGAGGAAAAAGAACCCTTAAACAAAGGCATTATGATGTCCAACTTATAGGCGGGATAGCTCTGCACGAGGGAAAAGTGGCTGAAATGAAAACAGGAGAAGGCAAGACCTTAGTTGCCACCCTTGCTACTTTCCTCAATGCTTTGAGCGGCAAGGGAGTCCATGTGGTGACCGTTAACGATTATTTGGCCAAAAGGGATACCATTTGGATGGGGCAGATATACGATTTCTTAGGGATGTCGGTTGCTTGTATTGTCCATGAGAATGCTTTCATGTATGATCCGGGTTTCTTTTATTCCCAAAAGGAAAACGATGATTTGAGAGACAAAATCGGTGGTTTCAAAGTAATTGAATCCTTTTTGCGGCCTTGTTCGAGGAAAGAAGCCTATTCCGCCGACATCACTTACGGGACCAATAACGAGTTCGGGTTCGATTACCTGAAAGACAACATGGTCTACGACTTGAAAGACAAGGTCCAGCGGGATCCGAACTTCGCCATCATCGATGAAGTGGATTCCATCTTGATAGACGAGGCGAGGACCCCTTTGATAATTTCCGCTCCGGATTCAGAGTCTTCCAGAATGTATGCGGAGTTTTCAAGGATCATCCCCAAGCTCGACGAAAAGACCGATTACGAGCTGGACGAGAAGATGAAGGCTGTCACTCTGACCGAAGAAGGGATAAACAAAGTTGAAAAGATCCTGGGGAGCAAGGACATCTACCAGGAAAAGGGGATAAGGTACCTCCATCACTTGGAGCAGGGATTGAGGGCTCAGGTCCTTTTCAAAAAAGACAGGGATTACGTTGTCAAAAACGGGGAGCTTTTGATCGTGGATGAATTTACCGGAAGGCTGCTGCCGGGAAGGAGGTTTTCCGGCGGCCTGCACCAGGCTCTCGAGGCCAAAGAAGGCATAGAAGTGAGGCCGGAATCCCTCACCCTAGCTTCCATCACCTTCCAGAACCTGTTCAGAATGTATCCCAAACTTGCGGGTATGACCGGGACGGCCATGACTTCGGCCGAGGAATTCGACAAGGTTTACTCCTTGGAAGTGGTTTCGGTCCCGACCAACAAGCCCATGATCAGGGAAGACATTTCCGACCAGGTTTACAAAAATTTTTCAGGAAAGTTCAAAGCCGTGGCCAGAGAAGTGAAAAAACGCCACCAAACCGGCCAGCCGGTCCTGGTCGGAACGGTTTCCATAGAAAAGAACGAATATTTGGGAAAGATTTTGGAGATGGAAGGAATATCTCACCGGATGCTTAATGCCAAGAACCACGAACAGGAAGCTGAGATAATCGCCCAGGCGGGGAAGAAAGGGGCGGTGACCATAGCCACGAACATGGCTGGCCGAGGAGTCGACATCATACTGGGAGGGAATCCTCCTGACGAAAAAGAAGCCGAGGAGGTGAAATCTTTGGGAGGGCTGATGGTCATAGGGACGGAAAGGCACGAAGCCAGGAGGATCGACAACCAGCTCAGGGGAAGATCAGGCAGGCAGGGGGATCCGGGCAAGAGCCAGTTTTTCGTTTCTTTGGAGGACGATCTTCTAAGGATTTTCGGAGGGGACCGCATCAAAAACCTGATGGAAAGGTTCCATCTGCCGGAAGATGAGCCCATTGAAGCCCGCTTGGTCTCCAACGCCATAGAATCCGCTCAGACCAAGATCGAGGGCATGCATTTCGACGTCAGAAAACACCTCCTTGACTATGACGACGTGGTGAACAAGCACAGGAAGGTTTTTTACGGAAGGAGGATGGAGATACTGGTTTCTTTCGAAAAATCCCTGCTGCGGGAGAAGATCATCGAAATACTTCAGAAAAAAGGGTTTGCCAAGGAAAGCTATGAGGAAAAGGAAAAGGAGATAGGGGAAGAAAGGATGCGAAAAGCGGAAAAATTCCTCTGCCTGAGGATACTGGACTCCCTTTGGCTGGAGCATTTGGAGAATATGGAATCCCTGAGGGATTCTGTCAGGCTGAGGGCTTACGGCCAGAGGGACCCTTTGGTGGAGTATAAGAACGAAGGTCACAGGCTTTTCAGCCAGCTTTTGTCTGATTTCGAGACCGTCCTTTCCAACACGATTTTGAAGATGCAGGTTGCGGAAAGAAGCTCTCTTGAAGAGAAAAAGCATTTCGTTTCCGCCTCTGCGGCGAAAAACAAAACGGGAAGGAACGACCCTTGCCCGTGCGGTTCAGGGAAAAAATACAAAAAATGCTGCGGGAAATGACATGGCGACAATAAAGAAAAAAATCTGGCCGGAATACTTCGAAGCAGTGGCTTCAGGGAGGAAAAAATGCGAGCTCAGGCTCAACGACTTTGAAATAGGAGAGGGCGATATATTGGTGCTTGAAGAATGGGATCCTGGGAAAAAAGAATATACCGGAAGGAAGATCGAGAAGAAAGTGACATATGTCAAAAAGTTCAAGATTGAAGATCTTTTCTGGCCGGAAGCAGAGATAAAGGAAAAGGGGATTCAGATCATTTCTCTGGAATGATTGTCCTTTAAAAGAAACTGGGCCTCCCTTGAAATAGGAGGCCCTTTAACGAGATGGGAGAGAAGCAGTCTTCCTGGCCGGATTGGAGGGTGTCCTCCATGGCGCTTTACGGCTGCATCAGTCTCCCATCCCGCTTTCATAATATCAAGCCATTTTTTTCAGTCAAATCCGTCATTTCTAATTTGAGAAGACGGTATTTTATTGACAAAAGGAATCTTTAGTCTTATACTTAAAGACGTCTATGAAAAAACCTCGCATCATCGCATTTCTGATTTTAGTCCTGGCTTTTTTTGCCGGGAATTTCGCTTTTCCCCAGTATTTCAATCAAGCTTCAGATTTTGTTAAAGAGAAGACAGGCTTGTGGCTTCCGAAATTTTCGGAAGTTCCTTTCAAACTCGGTCTGGACCTCCAGGGAGGAGTCCATTTGGTATACGAAGCTGACTTGTCCGGCGTGGAGGAAGCTGACAAATCTTCTTCCATGGAAGGGCTGAGGGACGTTATTGAAAGAAGGGTCAATTTTTTCGGGGTTGACGAGCCTGTTGTCCAGACAGAACAGAACGGCGACCGCTACAGGCTTATCGTCGAACTGGCCGGAGTAATTGACCCAAGCCAGGCGATAGAGGAGATAGGGAAAACCCCGTTCTTGCAGTTCAGGGAGCAGAAAGAAGATTTCGAAGATATTTTGGAAAAGAACCAGGAAATCCTGGAAGGAGGGGAAGGGGAGATTACCGATCCTTTTCAGGACACCGACCTGACCGGGCAGTATCTCAAGAAGGCGGAGATAGATTTCGATTCCACCACTTATCAGCCTTCCGTCTCCCTCAAATTCACCGACTCAGGAGCGGATCTTTTCGAGCAGATTACAGAGAAAAACACAGGCAAGATACTTGCGATTTACATCGACGGCATATTGATTTCCAGCCCGGTGGTCGAGGGGAAGATTTCAGGAGGGAACGCTTTGATAACCGGAAGCTTCACCATAGAAGAGGCCAAGGAGCTGGCCAGAAACCTGAATGCCGGAGCCCTTCCTGTCCCCATAAGCTTGGTTTCCGAGCAGACCGTCGGCCCCACTTTGGGGAAAATTTCCCTGGAAAAATCTCTTCAGGCCGGGTTGCTTGGCTTGGTCGCCGTCGCCCTGTTTATGGTCTTTTTCTACAGGTTTGCCGGGCTTTTAGCTTCTCTGGCGCTTGTCGTGTACATAGTCTTGATCCTGGGCTTGTTCAAGATAATACCGGTAACCATGACGCTGGCCGGCATCGGAGGGATGATACTTTCTATAGGAATTGCCGTTGACGCCAACGTCCTCATATTCGCCAGGATGAGGGAGGAATTGGGAAGCGGAAAAAGCTTTCCTCTGTCGATCCAGGAAGGGTTCAAGAGGGCCTGGCCTTCCATCCGCGACGGAAATCTGACCACTCTTTTGGTCGCTTTCGTGCTTTTCTTTTTCGGAACGAGCTTTGTTAAAGGGTTTTCCCTGACCTTGATCATCGGGATACTGGTGAGCATGTTCTCTGCCATTTTCGTCACCCACAATTTTTTGAGGTGCTTTGAAGGGACGAAGCTTGAAAAAATAAAGTGGCTTTGGAAATAAAAATATGTCTTTGCCTTTTGCCAAGTACAGAAAAATATATTTTGTTATCTCAGGGATCATAATCTCGGCCGCTTTTGTCTGCCTTGTGATGTTCGGGCTTGAACCCGGCATCGATTTTGTCGGGGGAAGCATAATGGAGGTTCAGTATTCAGGAGAGAGGCCTTCCATTGAGGAAGTGAAAAACGCCTTGTCTGGAATCGACCTCGGCCAGGTTACGGTTCAGACCGCAGAAGAAGACAGGCACATAATAAGGATGAAGAATATCTCAGAGGAGCTTCATCAATCGGTATTGGAAAAAATCGAGAGTTTGTCCGATATTGAAGAATTGAGGTTCGAATCGGTAGGTCCGCTGGTCGGTAAGGAACTGAAGGAAAAAACCAGTCTGATGGCTGTTTTAGCCGTTTTCGGAATACTTTTATACATAACCTTGGCTTTCAAGGGAATTTCGAAAAAGCCTTTGCCTTCATGGGAATACGGATTGGCTTCAATTCTCGCTCTCGGCCACGACATATTCATACCTTTGGGATTTTTTGCATATTTAGGCCACCTCAACGTGGCTCAGATAACCATTCCGGTCGTCACCGCCCTTTTGACCGTGCTGGGGTATTCCATCAATAACACCGTGGTGGTGTTCGACAGGATACGAGAAAACCTCATTAAAGACAGGAGGTCTTCTTTCGAGGAGGTGGTGAACAATTCCATCAATCAGAGCTTCAGCAGGTCAATGAACACTTCCTTGACCACTCTTTTGGTGCTGTTCGCCATATTCTTTTTCGGAGGGGAGACCTTGAGGTACTTTTCCCTGGCCATGATAGTCGGCCTTATCGCTGGCACTTATTCTTCCTTGCTTTTAGCCCCTTTGATGCTGGTCAGCTGGATGAAGAAGAGATAAATATTCCATTGCAACAAGTATTAAGATAAAGCATTGATTTTATACTTGTGTTGAGGGGATACTCGTCGAGGAAGAAATATTGACAGATTTTGTCTAAAATGATATAAAAATAGAACGGCAATAAAAACATGGCCAATTTTGAATACAAAAACGTCATTGAAAATCTTCTGAAAGAATCTTCGTCCCGTTCCAGGGACATTATCAGCAAAAGATTCGGGCTGATTTCTTTTAACGGAAAGAAAAGCACCTTAGAAGCGATAGGCGAAGAATATGGGCTCACCCGAGAAAGGGTGCGCCAGATAGAAGAAGACGCATTAAAAGGATTCAGGGAAGCGCTTTCTTTAAAATACCCGCTTCTATCCGAATATTTCAAAGAAGCGATAAAAAGCAGCGGCGGGGCGAGAAAGGAAGAAACCCTGGTGAAGGAACTGGGAGAGGAAGAAGACAAGAACCGCATTATTTTCCTGTTGAACCTAGTCTCAGGGATCAAGAAATACAAGGAAACCAATTCTTTATATCCTTTTTGGGCGTTGGATGAGAAATCAGCCCAGTCGGCCAAAAAAGAGATAGCAGACTTTTCAAACTACCTTACGAAGAAAAAAATCCCGGTGTCCATCGAGGAATATCTGACTGAAAAAAAATCCGGCGCCAAAGGGGTGTCTTGCATATCCCTGACTTCCTGGATTGAGATATCCAAGAAGGTGGGGCAGAACAGGGAGGGGAAATGCGGATTCCTGAAATGGCCGGAAATCATCCCCAAATGGGTCAAGGACAAAGCCTATATTGTCTTAAAACAGGAGCATAATCCACTCCATTTCAGCGAAATAGCGAGGCTGGTCGGAGAGAGGTTCACTGAAGGAAAGGTGATTTATCCGAACATCCAGACAGTGCACAACGAGCTTATAAAAGACGACAAGTTCGTCCTTATAGGCAGGGGCACTTATGCCTTGGCTGAATGGGGGTACAAACCCGGAGTGGTCAAGGAAGTTATAAGCGAAGTTTTGAAGACGTCAGCCAAGCCTTTGAACAAAGGCGAAATAATAAGGAGGGTCTCTCAGCAGAGGATGGTCAAGGAAAACACCATTCTCCTGAACTTGAACGACAGGAGCCATTTTTTCAGGGACTCTCAAGGGAGGTACAGACTGAGAGAGGCTTAATAATGGAAGAGGCATACATAATCCTTAACACAATCTGGGCCGCAATCAGGAACTGGTGGTGGGTCATCCTGCCCTTTGTTCTTTGGCGCCCTTTTTTGTTTCTGTGGCTCTGGTGGAGGAAGGAGATGTGGAACGCCCAGCAGAAAGCAATAATACTCGAAGTCAAGATACCCAGGGACGTATTAAAGCCCTTGAAGGCGATGGAACAGGTCATGGCCAGCATCTGGGGAGGCGTGTTCGACCCGCCTGACTGGTGGGAAAAATGGATTGAAGGAAAGACGCAAATTTCTGTTTCTTTCGAAATCGTGAGCTTGGGAGGAGAGGTGCATTTATACCTTAGGACCGTGAATGTGCTGAGAAATACTATAGAATCATGCATATACGCTGAATATCCGGACGCCGAAATATCAATTGTCGACGATTATGTAAAGAATGTCCCCCGCGACATGCCCAACAAGGAATGGGACATGTGGGGGGCGAACATAAAGCTTTTAAGGGACGACATCTATCCCATAAGGACTTACGCCAAATTTTTCGAAGAAAAGACCGAACCCAAAGAGGAAAAGAGAATAGATCCCATGGCCACCCTTTTTGAGGGGCTGGGCAGGCTTGGACCAGGGGAGCAGATGTGGATACAGATAATCGCTTTTCCCGTCACCAACGTGGAGAATAATTATGTCGACCGGGGCAAGGATCTTGTCGGCAAAATGCTTTCCAGGGAGAAGGAAGAGAAACCCAAGTCGATCGTCCAAGAAGCGACCGAGGACCTGGTATTCGGCCTCCAGGAAAAAAAGAAAGAAGAAACTACTTTTCGCTTGGCCGAGCTTCAACTCTCTCCAGGAGAAAGGGAAATCGTTTCCTCGGTGGAGAACAAGATAGGAGCCTACGTCTTTGAAACAGTGATGAGATTCATATATTTAGGCGAAAAAGACGTTTTCTTCAAACCACAGATCAAGTCCGCTTTCGCGTTTTTCGCCCAGTTCGACACGGCCAACCTCAACGGATTCAAACCCTGGCCGGAAACCATCACCAAAATAAAAAAGAAATGGTTTCTGCCCATGAACCTTTTTATACAGAGAAGGCTGTATCTGAGGAAAAGGCGCCTATTCAGGAATTATATCAAAAGATTTTCTCCTTTCTGGCCGAAACTGAAAGGGCCTTTCATTCTAAGCAACGAGGAGATGGCCACGATTTTCCATTTCCCGGGCCAGATATCCGCCCCCGCCCCTTCGGTTCAGAGGGTGGAAGCCAAAAAAGGGGACGCCCCGTCCACTCTTCCTATAGAATAAAGATATGGAAAACAAAGACATTAATTTTTTCGGGGTGACGACCTTCCGCAACCAGCGCAAGAAGTTCGGGATCAAGCCCGACGACAGGAGGCGCCATATGTATCTGATCGGCAAAACCGGCATGGGCAAGACCGTCGCCCTAAAGAACATGGCCATCCAGGACATCCAGAACGGCAAGGGAATAGGGTTCGTCGATCCCCACGGGGAAGCGGCAGAGGAGCTTTTGGAGCACGTTCCCCAGAGCAGGGTGAACGACGTCGTCTATTTCAATCCGGCGGACAGGGATTATCCCATCGCTTTCAACATCATGGAAAGAGTGGGGGAAGAGCACAGGCATTTGGTGGCAGGCGGCCTTATGGGCGTTTTCAAGAAGATATGGCCTGACGTCTGGTCTGCCAGGATGGAATACATCTTGAACAACTGCATTCTGGCCCTGCTTGAGTGCGAAGGCACGACCTTGCTCGGAGTGAACAGAATGATGGCAGACGCCGATTACAGGAAAAAGATAGTGGACAAGGTGACCGATCCGGTAGTGAAAGCGTTCTGGACCCAGGAGTTCGCCAGGTACAATCAGAGATACGAGGTCGAGGCCACGGCGGCCATCCAGAACAAGATAGGGCAGTTCATTTCCGCCCCGCTGATAAGGAACATTATCGGCCAGGTGAAAACAGCCATTGATATGAGGAAAGTGATGGACGAGGAGAAGATTCTGATCGCCAACCTTTCCAAAGGAAGGATAGGGGAGGACAGTTCCAGGCTTTTGGGAGCCTTGCTTATAACCAAGCTTCAGCTGGCCGCCATGCAGAGAGTGGACACTCCTGAAGAAGAAAGGAAGGACTTTTTCCTTTATGTCGACGAATTCCAAAACTTCGCCACCGAAAGTTTCGTCAACGTGTTGTCTGAAGCGAGGAAATACAGGCTCGACTTGATCCTTGGCCACCAGTATATAACCCAGATGGACGAGACGGTAAGAGATGCCGTTTTCGGCAACATCGGCACGCTGGTCTCTTTCCGGGTCGGGGCCGAGGATGCGGAATTCCTTGAAAGGGAGTTCATCCCGGACTTCATCGCCCAGGATCTGGTGAATCTTGGAAAATACAACGTTTATGTGAAGCTCATGATAGACGGCATAGCCGGACGCCCGTTTTCAGCTGAAACCCTGCCGCCTTTCCCGGTGAATAAGGATTCCAATCCCGAAAAGATCATCAAAGTTTCCAGGGAAAGATACGGAACGCCGAGGACCATAGTGGAAGAGAAAATATCCAAATGGGCCCAGGCCATCAATTCAGGCGCTGAAAAGCCTTCTTTTAATCAGGGTTTCGGTACCGTTCTTTATGACGCCAAATGCGTGAAATGCGGGAAGGATACGAAAGTGATCTTTCCGCCTGACGGGAAAAGGCCCACTTACTGCAAGAGCTGCCTGAAAAAGATGAAAAAGCAGAACGGGGAAGAAGAAAAGAGAGAAGAAAAAGCGCCAGACCAGCAGAAAGCATCTTCCTTGGAAGAAGCCATCAGAAACGGGCATGTCCCGTTCAACCCGGCCAAAAGAGAAGAGGAAGAAAAGAAAAGGGCGAGAAAGGAAGTGGACAGAAAAGGGCTGAAAGAGATAATAGCAGAATCCCTGGGCAGGAAAACAAAAGAGCAGGATCTGCAAGGGAAGGATGTCTCAGACGACGCAAAAAAAGGGATATTGAAACCGGGAGACAGCGTAAAATTCTAAAATCTTCGCGTTCCAGAAGAGTCGTTCTCTTCAGAGATGCGCCGCTTCATTGATGAAAACCATTAAGGATATAGACGTAAAAGGGAAAAAAGTCCTGGTCAGGTGCGATTTCAACGTCCCTCTTTCAGAACATCTCGAAATCAAGGACGATTACAGGATCCGCCAGACCCTCCCGACCATAAATCACCTTTTATCCGGCGGTTCTGCCGTTATTTTAATGAGCCATTTGGGAGATCCCAAAGGAATCAGGAAAAAGGATATGAAGCTCGGGCCCGTGGCAAAAAGGCTTTCAGAACTTTTGAAAATAGAAGTGGCCATGGCCAAGGATTGTCTCGGCAAGGACGCAGAGAACATGGCAAAGGAACTGAAGCCAGGCCAGGTCCTTCTTTTGGAAAATCTGAGGTTTCATAATGAAGAAGTGACCAATGACGAGGAGTTCGCCAAAAAACTGGCTTCATTGGCCGATATATACGTCAATGACGCTTTCGGAGCTTCGCACAGATATCACGCTTCCATCGTCGGAATTCCCAAATATTTGCCTTCGGCAGCCGGATTGCTGCTTGAAAAGGAAATGGAAGTCCTTTCCAAAGTTATGCAGAATCCGAAGAGGCCCTTGGTGGCTCTGATCGGAGGGGTGAAGATATCAACTAAGATAAAGGCGATCGAAAAACTGCTGGAAACGGCCGACCATGTTCTTTTCGGCGGGAGGATATTCGAGCCCATACTTCAGGTCAAAGGAATCATGGTCGGCAAACCATGGCCGCTGGAAGAGATCGTTGAAGCGGTTGAGAAGATAGATATCACTGATCCTAAAATCCATCTTCCGGTGGACGCCGTGGTCTCTTTTTCCAGGGACGAAGACGAATACATGAGGAAGACCGCTTCCGGCTCTGTCAGGAGCGAGGAGGATATTTTTGACATAGGGCCGGAGACTTCCGAACTCTATTCCAACCTCATCAAAGAGGCCAAGACCGTCATCTGGTCCGGGCCGATGGGATATTTTGAAAAGAAACCTTTTGCCAACAGCAGCAGGGCGATCGCCGAAGCCATTGTCAGGAACAAGGAAGCCTTGAAGGTCGCCGGAGGGGGAGACACCGTCGCTTTTCTGACCGAATACGGCTTCCGTGAAAGATTCGACCATGTTTCCACCGGAGGAGGGGCGATGCTGGAATTCATTTCCGAAGGGAGACTTCCCGGCATCGAGGCTTTGTCTTAAAGGAAAGAAGCTCTTTCATCATGGAAATAAAAAATTTGAGCAAAGCCGTTGACATCATCCTGAAGGCAGTAAAGGAAAATAAGAACATAATCGTTTACGGGGATGCGGATTTGGACGGCGTCAGCTCGGTCATCATCGCCAAAGAAGCGATAGAAGAGGCGGGAGGAATGGTATCGGCCGTGTATTTTCCGAACAGGGAGAAGGAAGGGTACGGAATCACCCAAAAGGCTCTTTCAGAACTGAAGAAATACGCTCCAGGCCTTTTTTTGGTTTTCGACTGCGGGATAGGCAACTTTAAAGAGGTTAAGGACGCCAAAGCCCTCGGTTTCGAGGTTCTGATAGTGGACCACCATAAGATATTGGGAAAAATCCCTGAGGCCTCACTGGTGGTGGATCCCCACCGGGAAGACGACCCGTATCCTTTCAAGGATCTGGCAGCAGCCGCGCTTTCATACAAAATCGCCAAAGCCTTGCTTGCAAAGCAAGGGAAATGGAAGAGTCCGGAAAAGTATTTGGAGCTGGCTGCCCTTTCCACTTTGGCCGACCAGATGCCCTTGCTGGACGAAAATGAAAAGATGGTCGAGGAAGGCGTCAAGGCTTTAAAGTACACCAAAAGGGAAGGGCTGCTCGCCTTAGCTGAGTTGACTGACTTCAAGAACATCGACGTCATCGAGCTCCAGCAGAAAATGATCGCCAGCCTCAACGCCGGGGAGACGGGAAAGGATTCCAATCAGATTTACGACCTGCTCACAGCTTCCAAAAATGACGCCCATGAGTTCGCAGAATTCTTGATAAAAAAGCTCAAAAAAAAGAAGGAAGAGGTGAAAAAAATCACTGAAGAAGTCGAATTCAGGCTGAAGCAGTCTTCAGGAGATATAGTATTCGAAGGAGACGGAGCCTGGCCTCTTGTTTTGCTGGGACCGGTCGCCTCCAAAATCTGCAGAAAATACAATATGCCGGTTTTCCTTTATAGAGAAGGGAAAAACGACTGCCAGGGAGCCGTAAGGAATCCTTCAGCCATGGACGGAGTGAAAGCCATGGAAACCTGCCAGAACCTTCTTGAAAGCTACGGAGGGCATGCCCAGGCTTCCGGCTTCAGGGTCAAAAAGGAGAATTTGGACAGTTTCAAGACCTGCCTTGAAAAATATTTCGAAAAATAGATTATGACAAAAGAAAAAAAATCTTTAAAAATATCTGCTTTTACGGACGGGGGATCCAGGGGGAACCCAGGGGAGGCCGCCATAGGAGTGGTCATCAAAAGCGGAGGAGGAAAAAAAGAATATTCCGAATATCTGGGAAGCGATATCACCAACAACGAAGCTGAATACCAGGCGGCCATTTTCGCCTTGAAGAAAATAAAACAGCTTTTCGGGAAGAGGGCCCTCAAGGACTCAGAAGTGGAAATAAACTCTGACTCCGAGCTCCTTGTAAAGCAAATGAACGGCCTTTACAAAATAGAGAATGAGAACATATCCGGCTTGTTCCTGAAGCTGTGGAACTTGAAGATTGAGTTTTCAGACATATCTTTCCTTTCAGTCCCCAGAGCGGAAAACAAAGAAGCTGACTTGCTGGCCAACCAGGCCCTTGATGAAAAGGAAGGCAATCAAAGCTTGATTTGACAAAGGCCTTTCTTCAGGATATGATTAAAAAGTCCAGACAAGCGGGCAATCGCTGGGTCCTTGAAGGGTCCAGAGGAAAGTCCGAACACCTCCGGGCGAATGCCCGGTAAAAAAGTAATGGGTAACCCCCATCGCCGCCGTAACGGCGGCAGAGGTGCGAACAGTGACGCTTTTCTTGAAAAAGAAAAGAAGCCTGCGCCCGTCAGATATGCAGGCTCAGTCCGGCAAATAAAGGGCGAGAGAACGCCGGAATGAAACGGCTAAATCCTTATTGGGTGCAAGAACAAACCCGGAGCCCCGGAATTCGACTGGAGCATTTGGGTAAAGTAGTTCGCTCGATTCTGACAGCAATGTCAGAGCCAGATAGATGATTGCCGTCCGCCTCAAGGCGGATACAGAATTCGGCTTACAGCTTGTCTGGATGAACAAAAAACCGCGCTTTGGCGCGGTTTTTTGCCGTTTCAAGGTCTTTTAATAGAACGCAATTTGAGATAGAATAAAGGCACGTATGATAAAAAGAATCTTCAATTCCCAGACGAAATCCATAACGATTGGCGCTTCTTTGATGCTTTTTTCCGGAATAGCCAGCAAGCTTCTGGCTTTGGTCCGGGACAGGCTGCTGGCCGGAAAATTCGGGGCAGGGGAGGACTTGGACGTGTATTTCACCGCTTTCAGGGTTCCGGACCTGGTTTACGGCATTCTTATTTTAGGAGGAGTGGCCACCGTGTTTCTGCCTGTCTTTTCCGAATATTTCAGGAAAGATGAAAACGAAGGATGGAAGCTGGCGAGCGGAGTTTTGAATTCCTTTCTTATTTTGCTGGTCGTGATCTGCGGCATTCTGGCATTTTTTGCGCCGGACATAGTCGGGATCATAGCCCCGGGGTTTTCAGCAGCACAGAAAGAAGCGACCGTCGATCTTACCAGGATAATGTTCTTGAGCCCGATATTTTTCGGGCTTTCTTCGGTTTTCTCCGGCGTTTTGCATTATTTCAACCGCTTCTTCGCCTATTCTCTGGCCCCTGTCTTTTACAATCTGGGCATTATCCTGGGGATAGTCTTTTTCGTCCCTTTTTTCGGTCTGAAAGGCCTGGCTTTCGGAGTGGTCATCGGAGCCGTTTTCCATTGGCTGATCCAGGTTCCTGTCGCCAGGAATTCCGGCTTCAAACACTCGGCCGTTTTCGGATTCAAACATCCAGGATGCCGCAAGATTTTCAAACTCATGCTCCCTAGGACCGTGGGGACGGCAGCCTACCATCTGAACCTCATAGTGGTCACTGCCATAGCCTCGACATTGGTGGCGGGAAGCATAGCCATATTCAACTTTTCCAACAATCTTCAATATCTCCCGGTCGGGCTGTTCGGGATTTCTTTCGCCGTGGCTTCCTTTCCGGTTCTTTCGCGGAACTGGGCCGAAGGGGACGGAAAAGTGTTCTTGGACAATTTTTTTTCGAGCTTTTCCCAGCTAATTTTCCTGGTGGTCCCTGTTTCATTCCTTATTTTTCTTTTGAGGGCCCAGATTGTGCGTCTCGTTTTGGGAACAGGTGAATTCGGATGGCAGGATACCAGGCTCACGGCCGCCTCCTTGGGATTGTTCAGCCTGGGGATCCTGGCTGCCTCCCTGGTCCCTCTTTTGGCCAGGACTTTCTATTCCTTCCAGGACACCAGGACGCCGGTATTAATAGGGGTTGCGACCGTGATCATCAACATAGCTTTGAGCTTTCTGTTCGTCAGTTTGTTGCAGGAGCCCGGAGTTTTCCAGGAAAGCGTAAGATCGATATTGAAGATCAAGGACATTAATAACGTTGCCGTTGTCGGGCTGCCTTTGGCTCTTTCCATTTCCGGCATATTCCAGTTCCTGGCTCTGCTTGCCTTTTTGAAAAGAAAGCTCAAGGACGTACATATGAGGGGGATACTAAAATCATTCAACAGGGCTTTTTTCGCCTCTCTTTTAATGGCAGTTTCAATTTATTTCTCCCTGAGGGTCGCTGCCAGCTTCGTTGATATGCAGACTTTTTTCGGGGTGCTGGCCCAGACTGCATTTGCGGCCCTGGTCGGCCTGCTTGCCTATTTTTTGGCAGCCAGGATTTTGAAATTCCCTGAACTGGAGCTGATAAAGGGAGCCGTTGTCAAGGAATTCAAGCGGGACATGAACTGATATGAATAACGTAAGGAATTTCGTCATAATCTCTCATATTGATCACGGAAAATCAACTCTGGCTGACCGCTTTTTGGAGCTGACCGGAACCGTTTCCAAAGATAAGATGCAGCCCCAGTATTTAGACATGATGGAGCTAGAAAGGGAGAGGGGGATTACGATAAAGATGCAGCCTTGCAGGATGAACTACAGATTTGACGGCAAAGAATACGTTCTGAATCTTATCGACACTCCCGGGCACGTGGACTTCAGCTACGAGGTTTCCAGGTCTTTGGCCGCGGTCGAGGGCGCGATTCTGCTCGTTGACGCCACCAAGGGAATACAGGCTCAGACGGTCAAGAACCTTGAATCGGCTAGAGCGCTCAATCTGCAGATAATACCGGCGGTCAACAAAATCGACCTGGCTCAGGCCAAGATAGAAGAGACGGAAAAGGAGATATCAAACCTTCTCAATATTCCTGCAACCGACATTCTCAGGATTTCCGGCAAGGAAGGGACTAATGTCGAAAAGATCTTGGAAAAGGTCATTAAAAACGTCCCTCCTCCTGATACGGAAGGCAGGGCTGAGAAGCCCTTGAGGGCTTTAATCTTCGATTCAAAGTACGACTCTTACAAAGGAGTGGTGGCTTTCATCAGGGTGATCGACGGAAAAATAACCAAAGGCCAGAGCATTTTTCTGATGAAAGGGAAGATCAAAGGGGAGGCCAAGGAAGTCGGGGTTTTCAAGCCGTTTTTCACCCCGGTCGATTTTTTGGAAGCAGGGGAGATAGGATACGTGGCCACCGGCATTAAAAAAGGAGGAGCAGTAAGGGTGGGAGACACTGTCACTGCCTCAGAATCGGAGGATATAACCCCTTTGCCCGGATACAAGGAGCCCCAGCCCATGGTTTTCATAAGCATATATCCTCAGGATTCAAGCAAGTTCGATTTGTTGAAGGACGCTTTGAACCAGCTGAGCTTGAACGACGCTTCCCTGACTTTCGCTCCTGAAACGAGGGAGGGGCTGGGAAGGGGATTCCAGTGCGGGTTCCTGGGCCTTTTGCACGCAGAAATCATCACTGAAAGGATAAGAAGGGAATTCAGGCTCGCCTTGGTCCTGTCTTCCCCGTCCGTTCTCTATAAGGTCATGACTCACAATGGAAAGGAGCTCCTGGTCCACACTCCTGCTGACTGGCCGGAGGAGCCAGGGCAGATAAAGGAGACTTTAGAAAGGTTTGCCATCCTGAAAGTGCTGACACCAGTAACCTTTCTCGGAAGCGTCATGGAGGCGATAGGGGGAATTGAAGTTTATGATTTAAAGACCGACTATGTCGGGACTGAAAAAGCTGAGCTTTCCTGCAGGACCCCTTTGAGGGAGATAATAACCAAGAACTTTTACGACAAGTTAAAGAGCGTCTCCAAGGGCTTTGCTTCCATGAACTATGAAACCATAGAGGGGGACGAATCCGAATGGCAGAAGGTTGAGCTGGTCAGGCTGGATGTCCTGGTTTTAGGAAAGAAAGAAGAGGCTTTTTCGAAGATTGTTCCCGCCAGAGAATCCATGAAAGAAGGAAGGAACATGGTTGAGAAGTTGAAAGAGGCTCTTCCTCCTCAGCTTTTCTCCGTGCCTTTGCAGGCGGTTGTCGGCGGGAAAGTAGTCGCCAGGGAGACCATAAGGGCCAGGAGAAAGGACGTCATCGCCCCGCTTTACGGAGGGGATTACACGAGGAAGAGGAAACTGCTGGAAAAGCAGAAGAAAGGGAAAAAAGAGCTGAAAGAAAAGGGGAAGATAAACATTCCCCCTGAGACTTACATTAAAATAATGGGATGACGGGCTTGAAAAAAGCCCCTGGAAATGCTATCTTCTTTAAAGAAGCTTTGTTTCTAGAACAAGGGGGCCAGCAGGAATCCCAGCATGCTCAGGATGACCAGGGAGATCAGGACGACCCATATTAATTTCAAGACTTTTTGTTTTTTCATAAGCGATCAATTCTATGGTAGCAGATTTTGGAAAAAGAAAAAAGAAAAGCATAGTCCAATCCCTCTTTTCTATGACTCTTATAGGCGTTTTGACCATTGGGGCGATAGGATTTCTGGTTTATTCCAATATCAAGATCAGCCAAAAGAGAGCGAGACTGACAGAGCAGCTCCAGGCTCTCAAAGAGCAGGTCCGGGATCTAGAACAAAGAAAGAGGGATCTGGAAGCAGGAGTCTCTTTTCAGGAAAGCGAGGAATATTTGGAAGAGATAGCCAGGGAAAGGCTCAATTTGAAAGCCGAAGGGGAGGAGGTGGTCGCTTTCGTCGCTCAGGAAGTCAACAAGGCTGATGAACAGGAAGAAAGCAGGGGGTTGATGGACAGGATTCTGGAAAAGCTCAAGTTCTGGTGATATTGCGGGAGTGGTGCAGTGGTAACACGTCTCCTTCCCAAGGAGAAGACCGCGGGTTCGATCCCCGTCTCCCGCTCAAAATATCGCGGCTTTGAGCCGTTTTTTATTTGACAAAACAATAATATTGTGGTATTATTATATCAGTACCCAGCGAATTTCGACGAGAGGAGAAAAAAGGATGGAATATACAGAGATAGACAGAATATTTCAGAACAGTGTTCCGGTATTGACCAGGCTTGAGTCTGGCCAGCAGAAGAGAGGGGTCATCCGCGCTGTGTGCGGTGGTCTCTCGACAGTGAGGTGTGACGACGGGGAAGTCATTCGGGGAGTATCTCCGAGAGATCTCTCCCTCGCTCTGCAAAGACCGTAGAGCGAGGATCAGGGGGTTTTGCAGATTGTTCTGCAGAGCCCCTTTTTTATTTTCCGTTTAAAAAACCTGCTATCGCTTTTTCGGCTTCTTTTCTGTTTTCTATCCAGTGGATTTTTTTGTCCCGCTTGAACCAGGTCATCTGCCTTTTGGCGAATTTTTCTATGTCTTTTTGAAGCCTTTCTTCCATTTCGCCATAAGAGATCTTTTTTTGAAGGTATCTACCCAACCAGCGGTATTCAAGCCCGAATTCCTCAAGTCTTTTCCAGGAAAGTCCGCTTTTCTTCAAGCTTTTGACCTCAGAAACCATTCCCTGCTTCAGCCGTTTTAAAAGCCTGGCCTTTATCCTTTTTTTGAGCTGTTCTGGCTCAATTTTTATGCCTATAACCAAGCAGTCGAACTTGGGATCTGATTTTAAAGGAGGAACCTTACCTTTGGCCTTGGCTATTTCAATCGCCCTTGCCAGCCTTCTTTTGTTCTTCCTGTCTATTTCCTTTGCCCTTTTGGGGCTAAGCTTTTTTAAAATGGAAAACAGCTCTGAAACCTCTTTTTTTTCAAGCTCTTTCCTCAGTTTCCAGTCAGGTTTGAGTTCAGGAAAATTCCACCCTTCAACCACTGAATAGACGTAAAACGGTGATCCCCCTGCCAGGAAGGGAATCTTTCCTTTTTTAGCTATCTTTTCTATCGTTTTTTCCGCAAGCAGCTTGTATTGGAAAACGGTGAATCTTTTTTTCGGCGAAGCTATGTCCAAGAGGTGATGGGGAACACCTCTCATTTCATTTTTTCTTATTTTCCCTGTCCCTATATCCATCCCTTTGTAGATCTGCCTGGAATCGGCCGAAACTATTTCTCCTTTGAACTTCCCGGCCAGAAAGACCGCCAGCGAGCTTTTTCCAGCCGAAGTGGGACCGATTATTGTGATGAGTTTTGTTTTCCCCATTGACATTCTCTTATTAACGTGTAATTATATTAATCGGTACATTATCATAACGAGGAGGAAAAGAGAAATTGGCCAGACCGGAATTCAAAGTGAAGTATGCATGCCAGTGCAAAGAAGGGGCGAAGAAGAATTGTCCTATAGTCGATCATTATGCGACATGGGACAGATCCAGAAGGGAATGGTGCATCGTTTCCAGCAACGGGCAAAGAGCGGAATTCGATCAGAACGCCTGCCAGGTGGTTCTCATCAAATTCGGATTGTGCGGTCTTCTCCGGATATCCAGGGATCGGCTCCCGGTTGCAGGAGTGAAAGGTCTCAGTCCTCAGCAGCTCTTCAAGATATCTCAGGACGTATCCAGGCTGATGGGCGAAAGCCATGCCACTCAGATATTCTCCGATCCTTGCAGTGAGAAAGGAGAATCTTTTCCCTCTTCCATGTTCCCATAGGGGCTTCGCGCCCCTTTTTTTATTTTCCCTTTCAAACCCCAGGCCAGGCATCCTATAACCTCCGCTTTTACGAATTTTCCTATTAAAGAAGCTGGCCCTTCGATTTTTATCGTTTTGTACTCTTTCGTTTTTCCGGTCAGAATTCCATTTCTGAAGTTTTGAGGCAGAACTTCCACTGTTTTTCCTATAAATCCCTTGTTTTTCTCAAAAGCCGTTTTTTTAAGAATTTCATTGAGCTCTTTCTCCCTTTTTTCCTTTTCTTTATCGGAGACCGTGTCTTTCATTCTGAAAGCTAATGTTCCTCTCCTGGGCGAATACTGGGAAATGTAAGCCATGTCGAACTTAGTTTTTTTGAAGAGCTTTGCCGTGTTCAGGAACTGTTTTCTCGTTTCTCCGGGGAATCCGACTATGGCGTCGGTCGAAAGGAAGCATCCAGGGATCTTTTTTGATATTTTTTCAATCGTCTTTTCATATTCTTTTAAAGTATAGCCCCTGTTCATCCTCTTGAGAATTTCTTCGTCTCCTGACTGCACGGGCAGGCTAAGATATTTGGTCGCCTTTTTTGAATTGGCTATCGTTTCAATGAGCTTTTCTGAGAAGTACTTGGGATGAGAGCTGATGAATCTTATCCAGAAGCGCCCAGGGATTTCATCTATCATTTTCAGCAGGTCAGCAAAATCGATCATTTTGCCTGAAGGCTCCAAAAACCTGTAGCTGTTTATATTCTCTCCCAGAAGCCAGATTTCCTTTGACCCTTGCCTTATTGATTTTCTGGCTTCTTTGACTATGTCTTTTGCCGGCCGGCACGTTTCTTTCCCCCTGACAAAAGGGACGACGCAGTAGGTGCAGAAGCTGTCGCACCCGATAGAAACGGGGATGAAGGAGGTTGTCTTTTTTTCCGCTTTTTCTTCTTTGAGGTATCCGATCCCTTCTTTTACCGGCCTTCCGAGAAAGACATGGCGCTTTTTTCCTTTTTTAACCGCTTGGCTGAATTCAGCCAGCCTGCTTACAGGCAGGATGATGTCAAAGATTTGCTTTAGGTTTTCAAAGTCGTGCTTCAAGAAGCATCCGGTGAGCAGAGTCTTCAATTTCGGGTTATTCTTTTTCAGCTTTGAAAAATAGCCGGCCCTCCCGAACACCCTGTTTACGGCAGACTGCCTGACAGAGCACATATTCACGATGACCAGGTCGGAATCATCAGGATCAAGGGATTTTTTCCAGCCGTTTCTTTCAAAATGCCTTTCTATCCTTTCTGAGTCGGACGCGTTCATCGCGCAGCCGAAAGTGAAGATGGAATATTTTGGCATGTTTCATTTCAGAAGATCTCTTCTTTTTTCTCTTTGAGGAAGCTTCTCCAGCTTTCCAGGAATTCCATGAAGATCTGGAAGGGCATGTCGATCAAGGAGCTGAAGAATATGCCCACCAGATTGTATTTTTTCCACCTTAAAGAAAGCCATTTCCCGAGCTTCAAAACCGGCAGGGACAAGGAATCGAGCAGGAAGCTGAAAAAGCTTTCCTTTTCATCGGTTATCTTCAGCTCCTTTGCCTTTTCCCTTATCTTGGTCCCGGTGAAAGCGACCAGGGAAACGAATATGATGAAGATGATGCAGGAACAGAAGGGGAGGCCGAGCCAATGAAGGCCGAAGATTATCAGCCCGAAGGAGAAAAGGAAGCTTATGAGATAGAGGATCAGGACCATCATTTTTAGGGCTATCCCTCTCTTCCTGACAGCCTTTATCTCATAGACGTCCTTTTTGTCTGTTTTATAAACTACTTTTATGGTTTCAAGGATGAGCTTGGCCAAGTTCCTTTTTTCAGGCGGCCTTATGGTGGCCACCAGCAGGAACATGAGCAGGGTCGGCCCGAGGATGTTTATAGCCATGGCCAGATAGTCAAAGTGCCCGGTTGAGTATCTGGTGAAAGGAATCTCGAAAGCGAGAAGGGCAAGAATGTTGGTGATGAATATGGAAACGGTTGAATAAAAAGCCGCCCTGGTCGTCCTCGACTTGAGAGTCCTCACTTTCGCGCTGTATGCTTTTTTTATCAGCCCTTCCAGGGCTTCCGGGTTTTCTATCTGCTTTTGGTCTTCGGCAGTGTTTTCAGACAGGATGTCGTTCAGGATCAAGTAAGGGGTGTCATATCTTTCGCAGACCTTGTAGAATTTTTCAGCCATAGGATGGCTCAAGGCATTTTCGATCTTCTGGCGGATCAAATGCATGCTCTTTGCCGTGAGGTCGAGCCTTTCTCCTTGCAGGGTTTTCCAGTCAGGGAACCATTTTTTCAGAAGATTATATCCTATCAAAAACGGGTCGAGTTTGAAAAGGGACTGCTGGACGGCGATGTATATCTGCTCATCTATTTCATTTTCGGTCAGGCCGTTCTTCACCCTTATCCTCTCTTTCATCTCCTCTTTCATAAACCGTATCAATGCGTTCTCCCTTATGGGCTGGGAAAGGGTTTCTTCTATCTCGCAGGCGGCCGTGTTCAGGATCCAGCTGTAAAAATCAGCCTGTTTTCCAAGATGGTTGTTGTCCAGAATGTAAACATATTTGTCTATGACGCTCTTGACCTGGCCTATCTTGGACTCTTCGATGAAATCGTTCTGGAAATGTCCGCCTCGGATCAACTCCTGGACGAGGGGATCGGCCACGTCCTTCCCGTTTTTTTTCAAAAGCATCCTTCTTTTGAGGCTGCGGCTGACAGCGGTTTTTCTCAAAAGATGCTCGTCCCTGTAATCGACCACTCCTCTTATTCTTTCGTAAAAAGAAGCCACCTTGCTGGCGACTTCGTCCACGTGTATTTTCGAAGCTTCCTGGGGCGGCTGAAGGGATTTCCTCCACCTCTGATATTCCGCTATGAGCTGTTGGGTTCTCTGGGAAAGCTCTGCCATATGTCCTTATCTTTCTGCTTCCGCCTTTTTTATGAATTCGGCCAGCTTCATTTCCCCTGCGTCTCCTTTGCCCCTTTCCCTGACTCTCACTGTTTTAGCGCTCGTTTCCTTGTCTCCGATGACCAGGCTGTAGGGGATCTTCTCAATCTCAGCCTCCCTTATCTTCTTTGAAACGGTTTCGTTCTCGTTCTTAAGCTGGCATCTGAAGTTATGGGCTTTAAGGGATTCTTCCACTTCTCTGGCGTATTCTTCATGGCTGGATCCGATCGGGATGACGCAGACCTGGACGGGAGAAAGCCAGAAGGGGAAGGCGCCCGCGTAATTTTCTATCAGGACGCCGATGAATCTTTCCAGAGAGCCCAGCAAGGCCCGGTGGATCATGAAAGGCCTTTCTTTTTTTCCTTTGGGGCCGATATAGGACATGTCGAATCTTTCGGGCAAATTGAAGTCAACCTGGATGGTCGTGCATTGCCAGGGCCTGTTCAGAGAGTCCTTGATCTTTATGTCTATTTTCGGTCCGTAGAACACTCCGCCGGCGGCATCAATTTCGTATTTGAGGCCGAGTTTCTTTAACACGTATTTCAAAGAATCAGTCGCTTTCTCCCATCCTTTGATGGTGCCGGCGAACTTCTTTGGCCTGGTGGAAAGATAGATGTCGAAATTCTTGAACCCGAAGTCGTTCAGTATCTTCAGCCCGAACTTCAAGAGCTTTTCCAGCTCTTCGGTAAGCTGGTCTTTGGTGCAGATGATGTGGGCGTCATCCTGAGTGAAGCCCCTGACCCTGGTCAGGCCGTGCAGCACTCCGGACTTCTCGTACCTGTAAACCGTGCCCAATTCAGCCATCTTGAAGGGCAGGTCTTTGTAGCTTCTGGTCTTGGACCCGAATATCTTCAAGTGGAAAGGGCAGTTCATGGGCTTTAAAAGGTACTCTTCCTCGTCTATCTTGATGGGGGAGTATATATTCTCTCGGTAATGTTCCCAGTGCCCTGAGGTTTTCCAGAGATTGATGTTGGCTATATGAGGAGTCACCACCCATTGGTATCCTTGGGAAGCCAGCTCTTTTCGGAGGTATTCTTCAATAAGGTGCCTTAAGAGGGCTCCTTTGGGCAGCCAGAGAGGAAGGCCGGCTCCGATCTCTTCATCCATCATAAAAAGGTCTAGCTTCTGGCCGAGAACCCGGTGGTCCCTTTTTTCCGCCTCCCTGACAGCGCTGACATATTCTTCCAGCTCTTTTTTAGTGTCAAAAGCCAGCCCGTATATGCGGGTGAGCATCTTGTTCTTCTCGTCTCCCTTCCAGTAGGCTCCGGCGATCTTTTCCAGCTTGAATGAATCAGGGCTTATCTCTTTGGTGCTTTTTATATGAGGCCCTTTGCAAAGATCCGTGAATTCTCCGCTCAGATACAAGGAAACCGTTTTGCCCGGCAGCTCTTTTATTATCTCGAGCTTGTAAGGCTGGGCTTTGAAGATTTTTCTGGCTTCAGCTTTTGAAGCGATTTTTTTCTTGAAAGGAATCCCTTGCTTTGCCATCTCTCTCATCTTTTTTTCTATTCGGGGCAGGTCTTCCGGAGTTATGCTTTTTCCCTTGGCAAATTCAAAGTCGTAGTAAAACCCGTTCTCAATGGCCGGCCCTATCCCGAATTTCACTCCGGGATAAAGCTCCTGGACAGCAGAAGCTAAAATATGGGACAAGGAATGGCGGCTTGTTTCTGTTTTCATGATATTTTTTAATTATACCAGGAAAGAATCTTTTTTCAAGGAGATGAAAAGCGCCTCCTTTAGGAGGCGCAAGATCCTTATTCTCCCATCAGCTCTTCGATTTCCTCGCATATCACTTTTGGGACGTTGTCTCTCATGTCCGTCCTCCCCGAGATGAAGACGATCTTGTTTTCCTGGAACAAAGTCGGGTCCCTTTCGATTACAGAAGGGAAGACCACCACCTCTATTTTCCCTGTCAGGTCCTCCAGCTTTGCGAAAAGCATCGGCCTTCCCGTTTTCGTTATTATCTTCTTTATGGAAGCTATGATGCCTCCGACCCTGACCGATTTCCTGGATCCTGCTATCGCCAGGTCGGCTATCGGGGTGGTGTTCTTCTCCAGCACGACCTTGTACTGGTCCAAAGGATGGCTGGTGATGTACAGGCCCAAAAGCTCTTTTTCCCATTTCAGCTTGTCTGAGGATTTGGCCAGCGGAGCTTTGGCCAGGATAAGGGTGGTATTGAAGGTTTTGCTGTCGAAGAGCCCTTTTTGGCCGTTGTTTTTCGTTCTCTGGGCCTCTCTGGACCATTCCAGGAGCTTTTCCATATTCTCTATCAGCTGGTTCCTTTCACCGAGCTTGTCAAAGGCCCCGGCTTTAATGAGGCTTTCCATCGATTTTTTGTTCAGGTCCTTGCTGCTTATCCTCAAGATGAAATCCTCGATCGAGGAGAACTTGCCTTTTTCCTTCCTTTCCTTGACCACCGATTCCACTATGTTCGTGCCGACGTTCTTGACGGCCAGAAGCCCGAACCTTATTTTCCCTTCTCCCGGGACGACAGAAAAATTCCTGAAGCTTTCGTTGATGTCCGGAGGAAGCACGTCTATTCCCATTTTCTTGCATTCTTCTATCAAAACGGCGATCCTTTCGACGTCAGCTTTTTCCGAAGTCAGAAGGGAAGCCATGAACTCCAAGGGATAGCGGGCTTTAAGGTACGCTGTCTGGTAGGCGATCATGGCATAACAGGCGCTGTGGCTTCTGTTGAACCCGTACTTGGCGAAAGGCAGTATCCATTCCCATATCTCGGAGGCCGTGCCTTTGCTTATCTTGTTCTTTTCCATGCCGGAGATGAACTTCTCCTTCTGGGATTCCAAAAGGGCCTGTATCTTCTTTCCGACCGCCTTTCTGAGCACGTCCGCTTCCCCCAAGGTGAAGCCCGCCATTTTCTGGGCTATCTGCATGAGCTGCTCTTGATATATGCATATTCCCTGGGTGTTTTTCAAAATGGGCTCCAAATCCGGATGCAGGTATTCTATCTTCTTTTTCTTGAATTTCCTTCCAATGTATTCAGGGATGAACTGTATGGGGCCAGGCCTGTAAAGGGCGACCATGGCGATGACGTCTTCCATCTCGGTGGGCTTTAACTGCCTTAAATACCTTTGCATGCCTGCGCTTTCAAGCTGGAATATGCCGACCGTCTTTCCGTCCCTCAGGAGTTTGAAAGTTTTCTTGTCCTCCAAGGGAATCTTTTCTATGTCTATTGATTCCTTGTGTATGGCGTAGATCATTTTCAAGGTGTCTTCGATGGTGGTGAGGTTTTTCAGGCCGAGAAAATCCATTTTCAAAAGCCCCAAATCCTCTATCGTGTGCATCTCGTACTGGGTGACGATGCCGTCTTCGTCCTGGGTCGGATGCTGCAGAGGCACTATGTCAGAGAGCGGGTTTTTGGAGATCACCACGCCGCAGGCGTGGGTCGAAGCGTGCCTGGCCACCCCTTCCAGTTTTTTGGCAAGGTCGATCAGCTTTTTTGCCTTTTCGTCTGTTTCGTAAATCTGGGAGAACTCTTCTATTTTTTCCAAGGACTGGTCCAAAGTGAAGCTGAAGGGGATCATCTTGGCCAGATGGTCGCAATAGCTGTAAGGGTATTGCAAAGCTCTTCCCACGTCCCTGACCACGGCCCTGGCCGCCATTGTCCCGAAAGTGATTATTTGAGCCACCCTGTCCTTCCCGTACTTTTCAGCAACGTACGATATCACCTCGTCCCTCCTCCTGTCAGTGAAGTCCAGGTCTATATCCGGCAGCCCGGCCGCCCTGTTCGGATTCAAGAACCTTTCGAACAGAAGCTTGTATCTCAAAGGGTCTATGCTGGTTATATTCAATACGTAAGAGACCAAAGAGCCTGCAGCCGACCCTCTTCCGGGTCCCACCACTATCCTCTGGCTTTTGGCCCAGTTGACGAAGTCTTGGACGATCAAAAAATAGGAGGCGAACCCTGTCTGCTGTATTATCGAAAGCTCGTACTCGAGCCTGGTTTTTATTTCCTCCGTCAGCTTCGGAAACTTTTTTCCTATCCTTTCATAGCAGAGCTCCTTTAAATATTGGTCCGCTGTTTTATCGCCGGGAACGTCGAATTCAGGCAGCTTGGTTTTTCCGAGCTCGAACTCAAAGGCGCAAGCTTCAGCTATCTTCTGGGTGTTTTCAAGGGCTTCAGGCGTTTCCTTGAAGTCTTCCGCCATCTTCTCCGGGGATTTCAAGGAAAAATCGTCTTCTCTCATGGTCAGCCTCTCAGGGTCGTTCGGATCAGATCCGGTATTGATGAGCATGAGCACGTCCTGGGCTTCAGCGTCATCGGCGTTCAGATAGTGGACATCGTTGGTGGCCACCAAAGGGATGTCCAGCTTTTTTGACATCTGGATCATCGCCTGGTTCACCTTTTTCTGCTCTTTTATCTTCGGATGATCCTGGATTTCCAGGAAAAAGTTTCCTTTTCCGAAAATCTTTTCGTAGTTCAAAGCCGCTTCTTCAGCTTCCTTGATTTTGTTCTTCGAAATGAGATAGGGGATTTTGCCTTGCAGGCAGGCGGAAAGGGCGATAAGGCCTTCGGAGTGCTCTCTCAAGGCGTCTTCGTCCACCCTGGGCTTGTAATAGAACCCTTCAAGATGGGCCAGGGTGATGAGCTTCACCAGATTCTCGTATCCTTTATTGTCCTTAACTAAAAGCACCAGATGGAATCTCTGGTTGTCTATGTTAGGCCGCTTTTGCTGCATTTTTTCAACGGCCTGGTATATTTCGCAGCCTATTATCGGCTTTATCCCTTTCTCTTTCGCTTTCTTGTAGAATTCGACGGCTCCGTACAGGACGCCGTGGTCGGTGAGGGCTATGGAATCCATTCCCTTTTCCTTTGCGCTGTCGATCAGCTGGTCTATTTTGGGAAGGCCGTCAAGCAGGCTGTAATGGCTGTGCACGTGCAGATGGGTGAACTTCATGGTCTTCCTTAAACGAAATGCCTTATTATCTTTTTGTATTTTGTGTGCTCTATGACCAGGTTCCCCCTTATCAGCGCGTCCCTTAGAAACAGAAGATTTCCGATCGTGGCAGAAGTGAGGTCCACTGTCTTTTGGATGCAGATCACAGAAAGGTCGAGGTTCCCGTCGATCACGCCTTCCGTAATATCCATGTTACCCTGGATGATCGCCTGGTTGAGATAAAGGTCTCCTAATATGGTGAGGCCTTCGTAAGTGGAGTTCTTGACCTTGATCCTCCTGAAATCTATGTCCTGGGAGATTTTGGCTTTGGCCAGGCTTAAAAATCCGTTCACTTCAAGGTCGGAAAAAAGCAAAGATCCCTTGACTCTGCTTCCCACCATGTTCAGCACCCCTTTTATCTTTCCTCCGGAAAAGTCGATATTCCCCCCGATCTCCCCGTCTCCGAAATAAAAAGCGCCTCCAAGGGTTGCGTTTTTTAAAATCAAATCTCCTCCTATTTTTGTTCCTCCCAAAGAGACCGAACCTTTTATCTTGGCTCCTTCCAAGTTGAGCCCTACGTTCGTTTCTTTTCCGAGCAGCAAAAAATTGCTGAAACTTTTATTGCTGAAATCAGCCAGCCTGTTTTCCATTTCAGCTGCCCTTATTTCGTGCTCTATGTCAGCTTGGGTTAGGATTTTTTCTTCTTCCATGTTTATTGGCTGGAAAATCGTTATTTTATTATACCCAAGCTTAAGAATTACCACAATAGAGTGTCATTAATTTTAAATTGACAAAGCGTTCTTTTTATGATATGTTTTAAACAGTATAAATCCGTTCTTTCACATCCGAATAAATGTAAGGGAGGTTAAGAAATGAAGATAGTAGGTGTTTTTCTTATCATTGTCCTTGCTCTGGTTGCCCTGATAGCCTTTCTGAATTTTCAGGATGTATATCGGGAAAATCCTGATGTTTTCATCGCTCTTCAAGAAAAGGACGCTGAGATTATCAGGCTGGAAAGAGAGCTTGCTGCTACCCAGCAAGATCTCGCTGACCAGTTGGCAAAGACGGAAGAGGCGGAAAAAGATATCGAAGGATTGCTGAACGCCTCGAAGAAAACTAAGCAGGTTCGGGATGAAATCCAGGAGGAGCTGGAAAAGCAAATCGAAGACTGCCAAGCCTCGAAAGAATCTCTTGAAATCCAACTTCAACACGAAGAAGGGTTTAAAGATATTACTTTTGATGAGCTTATGCAGTTTTTGAAAGCTGACAAGACGGATGAGAAAGAATACGATTCAAGGAGCTATCCACCGTATACTCTGATTGACTTTTCCTTAGACCTGAAGCGCAATGCTGAAAAAGAGAACATTTACTCACAGCTGGTTGTACTCAGCTATGAGAGTTGCAGATACGATTTCATCAATGCGTTTCGGACTACGGATAAGGGGGTCATCTTGGTGTCGCCAGTGAATGACGACATCGTGACCGCGGAACTTGGAGAAAGTTTTCGGAAGCAAAACGGATATACAATGCTGTTCGAAGACATAATCCTGCAAGTCCACTTTCTCCGGTGAGCTCCAACAAGCCAGTCGTTTTGACTGGCTTGTTTAATTTTCCTCAAAATGATAATATCAATAAACATTTTTATTAAAATCAAAAACATTTTTGTTTTAAAATAATGAAAATTTGTTTTTTTTCAAAATATCCGCCGATAGAAGGAGGAGTTTCTAGCTCCACTTATTGGATATCAAGAGAGCTTGGCGAAAAAGGGATAGAGGTGCATATTGTTACAAATGCTTCTGAGGTAGAAAAACCTTTTAGGCAAAAAATTGATTTTAGTAATCCTTCAGAAGCAAAACAGTATGAACCGTCAAATGTTTTTATTCACGAACCTCCCTCTCACATTCCTTCTTATATCCCGTTTTCCAAGGCTTATTTGGAAAGACTGGTAAATACTGGAATAGAAGTTATAGGAAAATACAAATGTGATTTGATTGATTCTTTTTATATCCAGCCGTATGGTTTGGCCGCCGTTTTCACAAAGTTGCTTACTAATAAACCTTGTATTGTTAGGCACGCTGGAAGTGATATCTCCCGTCTTTTTTCTGCAGAAAGTCTTTATTATGTCTTTAAAGAAATTCTTAAAAATGCAGATGTTATAGTGACAAAACCCGGGATGAAGAATACCTTCAAACTTCTCAATATTTTAGAAAATTCACTTTGGTTCAAGACGTTCACAAGCGCTAATCCTAAATATTTCAACCCGCAAGTGCCTCCTATTGATTTTAAAGAACTTGGTTTGTCGTTTTCTTCCACAGACCTTCCGGTCATAACATACCTGGGGAAATACAGCGATAATAAAGGAATCCCGGAATTTATGGAGGCCCTGTCAAATATTAAAGAAGATTTTCTTCTTCTTCTTGTCACTGGCGGAAAAGAATTTGATCAATTCAAGGAAAAAATCGCCAATATTTCTTCCTTAAAAGGGAAATATCACCTGGTTAGATTTTTGCCACCTTGGAAAGTTCCGTCTCTTCTCAGGGCTTCAACGTGTCTTCTACATTTGGAGAATGATTTTCCCATCAGGATCCATATGGTGATACAGCCAGCCGAAGCTCTTGGAGTAGCTACTCCAACCTTAATGAGCCATGAAATATTTTCAAAATATCAAGCAATTTTTCCAAAAATGGAAGAAAATAAGCATGTTTTTGTCGTAAATCCGAAAAATAAAGAAGATCTTGAAAAAAAACTGAGAGAAATTATCAAAAACCCTGAAATAGCACAAAAAGTAGGAGAACAAGGACATCAAGATATCTTCGAGGAAGAATGTTTTAACACAGCCGTGGAAAATCAAATCGCATTATATAAATCATTACTGGAGAATAAGAATTTGTTTGAAAAGATATTTGGAAAGAAATAACATGAAGATAAAAAATATTGAAATCATTACCGCAGCCGAACTCTCGAGGGAGCCAAGAAAGCGTATTCCTTCAAACAAGGAAAGCAAAAATATTAAAAAAATAATAGGAAAAATTGTTCATACTTGGAAACCGGAAAAACGGAAAGATCTTTATTCGGATGATATCAGAAAATATAAAATGC
>CAYVNG010000002.1:0-68875 GCA_964452875.1 uncultured Candidatus Saccharibacteria bacterium | reverse complement strand
AATTGTTGGAGGATCAATCCTTTGATATAATAAAAATATATTGCAATACGGTGAGTAGAATAATGCAGTATAGTAGTTAAAACATCCAATAAATATGGGAAGCAAGAAAATTTTGTATATTCTATTGGCGCTGGTTGTCATCGGCGGAGGAGCGTTTTTCTTTTTAAACGATAACGACAGCCAAGAAGAAAACAATGGCAATCTGCAGGAGAACAGCCAGCCGTCAGTCGAGAACGAGGAGGAAGAAATGGTCAATTGCGGCCAAGCCGATGACCCGATGTGCTTTGTAAACCGAATGAACGGATGCTTGCCCGTGACCGCTGAAATGGTTGGATCAGACGGTGAAACAACCATCAAGATAACGATCCTGGGAGTGGAGGACGGAAAATGCCATTTTCAAAGAGAATTGAACGGCGTTATGGATATGAACTGTTATTTCCCGAAGGGAACGATGAACATGGACACTCTTGACCAAACTTTTGGAAACGACAAAGGGCTGCAGCAGGTGGTTGACGATGCTTGCCAGTCAGGGTGGTAATGGGAATGGATTCGTCGGCATTGAGATAAAAGTCAAAGCTAATGATGAGATATATCTGCTGATATGTTCTTCTTTAAAGATCTGAATATGAAAAAAATAATCATAGGAGTCGTGATCTTAATCGCAATAGCCGGAGGAGTGTCTGTCCTTAACAAAGGGGGAGAGAACGAAAACGGACAGCCGCTGCTGCCTGGCGGACAAGAGAGCGAGCAGAATGAACAAATTTCTTCTGACATTGAAAACGTCTGCGAATATTTTCAAAAAGAGCTGATTGAAAGCGCAATTGGGAAACCTATCGTCAAGGTAGAATCGCCGTTTTCCGACAACAAGACTTGTTTTTATTACACTTTTTACAGCGAAACCTATGATCACACCCCTTACGGAGACAAGCCGGGAGGAAAGCAGGTCGTAGTCGTTTACGACGACGAAGATTTGATCGAAGACAAGGCATACAATGAAACCCACGGCAGCACCTACGGAAGCGATTCCGCGATAGGAATGGAAAATTACGTAGTGCGGAATAATGTCAACAAGATTTGGCAGACGGTCTTGATTTTGGGACAGGAAAAATTCATCAGGATCCATTTTATCGACGATGCAGTGACAGGGGAGGATTTGGTGAAGATAGCCGCCAAGTTCGCAGAAAGAATAAAGAACGACTGATAAAGCCATTTTGGCGTTTCTCTTTTGCTTCCTCGGGCCTTGATCTTCGAGGCCAGTTTTTTATATCTAATCCAGTCAACAGTCAGGAAAATCATCGCCTCATAAGCGTTTTTTTGGTATGATTAAGAAATATGTGGATATTTTTTTCAATTTTAGCGGCTTTATTCTGGTCTTTCGCTAGTATCATCGATAAAACCGTATTGACAAAATGGGTTAAAAAACCATTGATTCCGGTGGTCTTGACCGGTGCCATTTGGCTTGTGCTTGGTTTTGCGGTTTATTTTATCAAAGGACTTTCTTATATCTCTTCTGTCAACATTCTTTTAGCAATCTCAGCCGGAATCTTCGTTATCCTTCTTTACATTTTCTATTTCAGGGCGATGCAGATTGAAGAAGCGTCAAGAATTGTTCCTTTAACCTATCTTTCACAATTATTTATCTTGATTCTAGCGGCTATATTTCTGAATGAAATTTTCGCTCCGTTAAATTATTTAGGCATTTTTTTATTAATCGCTGGGGCAATTTTAATATCGATAAAAAATTTTTCAAAAATAAAGTTCGGGAAATCTTTCTGGTGGATGGTTTTAGCTGCGGGATTCAGTGCGCTAGATGCAATTTTTGTAAAATATCTTTTAAATTTTACTGATTTTTGGACAGTTTTTGCTTATAAAGGCGTAGGAATGTTTTTAGGATCGATACCAATTGCATATTTTTTCCTTCCAGAATTGATAAAAACGGTAAAACAATACGGCAGGAAGGTTATTATCGCTATGTCGGCGAGCGAATTGATTACGGCTATTGGCATCCTGTTTAACATTATCGCAATATCTGTTGGTTACGTTACCCTGGTTAACGCCTTATCCTCCGTCGAACCGTTTTTCGTTTTATTATTTACCGTGCTGCTAAGCGTATTTTTTCCACATCTATTGAAAGAGGATCTTGGTAAATCAATTATATCGATAAAAATTTTAGCTATTGCTTTAATGTTTATCGGCATACTTTTGATAACTTGATTCAATCGAGTAATCTTTGATATCGTCATCAACCCTATTATCCATTTCGTGATCGTCTAAGGTTATTTTGACACTCTTTCCATCTAAAGGCTTTAAGATCATTTTTGAAGCGAACTGCCAATTAAAATAGATTAGAATGACGCCAAACGAAGAGCCGCTTTTGGAGCGATGCCTATTGAAGAAGAATGGAAAAACTTAATTGATTTCTAATTTTCGATTAGCTGAAAAGTCGCCAGAAAGACGATTATTTGATATGATAAGGAAAAGTTACAAAAACATATGAAAAGAGGAAACGTTTTCAAAGTCATCATCGCCATCGCCGTTTCCGAGCTAGCAGGGATAATCGGCTCGGTATTCACTATGCCGGCCATACCGGAATGGTATGCAAGTCTGATCAAGCCCGCTCTGGCGCCTCCTTCGTGGGTTTTCGGACCGGTCTGGGTAAGTTTGTTCGCATTGATGGGCGTAGCCTCGTTCCTTGTCTGGCAAAAAGGGCTGGAGCAAAGCAAGGTGAAGATAGCCCTTTCCTTATTCATAGTCCAATTAATTCTGAACGTAGCCTGGTCTGCTGTTTTTTTCGGCCTGCGCGATCCCGGCATGGCGTTTGTCGAGATCATAATTCTTTGGATCGCCATTTTCGCCGCCATTGTCGCTTTCGCCAAAGTCTCAAAAACAGCTGCTTTTCTCCTTTTGCCGTATCTCGCCTGGGTTTCTTTCGCTTCTTATCTCAATTTCGCCATTTGGTCGCTGAACACTTAAATAAATCTAACTTGCCGTTTCATCCCGCGACAGCTTGGATCAAACCATGAACGAAAAAATATTATTCATTCTATTGATAATCGTCCTTGCAGCAGCCGGCTACCATTATTGGGGCCAGCCCGGTGAGGCAGAAAGATTAGAGGCCGAGGAATCTGCCGTCATGTCCGTTATCGAGGATTTCGGGTGTTCTTTAAAGAACGTTTCTTTGCTGTCCCCGACGGCAGCTAAGGAAATAGAGGAAAACTACAAAAATTTCCTTGACCCGGCTTTGCTTGCCCAATGGCAGGAAGATCCTTTAAAAGCTCCAGGCAGAGTCACTTCAAGCCCCTGGCCGGACAGGATCGAAGTATTGGACATAGAGAGGTTCGGCTCAGGCTCTTACGAGGTTGAAGGCGAGATCATAGAAATAACCAGCGCTGAGCAGGAAGAAGGGAAAGTTGCCGCAAGAAGGGATATAAAACTGTCGGTGAGCGATTTTGGAGACAAATGGCTGATAACCGGAGCGGTTCTGGGAGAATACATAGACAGCGACATTGCATCCCAGCTCCGAGACTGCCTGCCCAAAAGCGACACAGCGAGCCGTGAAAGATGCCAGCAGCTGCTCAGCGAGATCAATAGTTTTGACGAATGCGTGGCTGCCGGATTTTCCGTAATGGAATCGAATCCGCCCCAGTGTTCGACGCCCGACAATAGGACCTTTATCCAGGAAACGGACAGCACCTGGGAGATGGCTTTGATCGCCATCGGCGACTGCGCCGTCGAAAAAGTTTTCCAAACGCACGACAGGGTCGTTACCCTGACCCTTGAAAACGGGGGCAAGCTCATTGCTGTCGAGCCGGAGATAGACGACGTTCTGTCAGCCGTAGAGGAAGCGGAAGCTGTATGCGGGAATATTCTTGTAGGTACCGAATAAAGGCGCGCGGAAAAAAGGTTTCAAAAAAGAGTGAGAAGTGGTAAAATTAGATGCGAAGAAAACGTTCAGCGATATTCTTGAAAGGTCATCTGAAAAATAATTTAATTTTAAAAAATCATGGACTTAAAGGGAAAAGTTGCGATAATCACCGGGGCAAGAAGAGGAATGGGCAAAACCCACGCTTTGGCCTTATCAAAAGCCGGAGCCAAAGTAGTTGTCGCTGACATCTCAAAGGAAGATTGCGAAAAGGTGGCAGAGGAGATCATAAAAGGTAAAGGCGAAGCCTTGGCCGTGAAATGCGACGTCACCAAGAAAGAGGAAGTCGACCAGATGGTCAGGGCTGCAATTGAGAAATGGGGGAGGCTGGATATTCTCGTGAACAACGCCGGCATCGCCCAGTTCTTTCCGTTCCTGGAAATGGAAGAGGAAGACTGGTCCAGGACGATTGATGTAAACCTGAAAGGGTATTTTCTGTGCGCCCAGGCTGCAGCCAGGGAAATGGTAAAGCAGAAGTCGGGATCTATCGTCAATATCGCTTCCGTGGCAATGGGCCAGGTGGGCGTAGGTTTCCAGAACTTAACCCATTACTGCGCGTCCAAAGGCGGGATAGTGGCAATGACCGAGGCCATGGCCTTGGAGCTTGCCCCTTACAACATCAGAGTTAACGCTGTTTCTCCGGGAATAATTGAGACTCCGATGGTCGATCCTTTGAAGAATGATTCCAAAACGATCGAGTCGACCCTGATGAGGGTTCCGATGAAGCGTTTCGGAAAGCCAGAAGAGGTCTCCAACCTGGTGGCGTTCTTGGCCTCAGACGACGCTTCATACATGACGGGTTCCACCGTTGTGATTGACGGCGGCTGGCTGGCTTGCTGACAGTTTCCTGGTTTACAAGCCGATGGCAATATCCTAGTATCTCAAAAGGAGGTGGAGCATGAACATCCTGCAGAAACGCGCTTTTAAGAAGCTGGGCCTGGAAGATCTCGGCGACGAAGGAATGACGAGTCTGGCGCGCGTCAAGAAGTGCCCTGACTGCAAATCTAAGCTGCGGATGGGCAGGAACGGCAAAGGTGAAAGGTTCACTTTTTGCCAGAAATGCGCAAGAACGGTTGAATTCATCACCGCTTCCCGCTTTCAAGAGGCAAAAGTCGGACCGCACGAGGACTGACGCTTTAAGGGCACTGGGAAACCAGTGCCCTTATCTGTCTTGATTTTCCTGGGTGGCAAGAATAGCATGGATATAGACAGATTAGATAGGCTCTGGAAACAGAGAAAGGAGGCTCTCCGTGTATTGGGATAGATACGGCCCGGAAAAATGGGTGATTTATTCCGAAACGGAATGGAGGAAAGCGAAGAAAGATCATGAATGCTGCGAATGCGGTTCTACAATCAAGAAGGGAAAAGTGCACCTGCATTCCGTCAAGCTCGAGGATGACAGCCTGGTGAAAGGCAAAAAGAGAGTCAAATGCATTCATTACAGGATGTGCCCGGGATGCGAGAAAGACTGGGGATGCATTCAGACCGTATTCAGGGAGCACGGGATCCATAGGGCCCCTCGCATCTTCGGAGCGCTTTGGGAAGCGGTCCAGGACGCTCTTGAAGCCGATTTTCTGCAGAGAGAGGATCCTCTTGTCAGAAAGTGGGTGGAAGGGCGCGAAAGCCGGATAGCGGTTTCGCAAATGAGAATGCACAGCGCACCGCTTTTCTAAGAGCGGGAAAGGCTTTGGCGATTCGTTCGCTCAAAGCCTTTTTTATGGAGGTTGACTTTAGCGCCCTGATCTTCTATCTTCTGCATAAGGAGGTGACTATGAGAATAGATGTTCATTCCGAATTGGTCGTTCCAAGAAGCAGCCTATTCGAGATCATCGGCAGAGCGGGAATGGAGATGAGAGCCGTTTCGATCAGAGAAAGGCTGAGGGAACAGGGAGACATTGCCGCCAGGCTTGAAGATCTGAAGTCTGAGAGCGGAGCCCCTTTCATCGAGGTGCCGCTTCCTAAGGGAAGCGAAGGATTCAGGTCAGCGGTCGCAACCTCCAAGAGGGGAGACGGCAGAATCATCAAGGAATCCGCCTATTTCTGCCATGGCATCTACAGCGGTCTCTTTGGCCCGCCTGACAGGGAAGATCGATGCTCGTGCGGATGGGTGAAGACCACCGCAAGCAAGGTGGGCATGCAGAAATTCGACACCATCGATTCGGCTTTATCCGGATCCAAGGGGACGAATTTCTACTGCGAGATCTGCGGAAACCTCATCGGAAGGGAAGTGACAGCGAGATCTTAGCTGCCACTGAGAGACCGTTTTGGTTCAAACCATGCGGTCTCCTTTTATTCCCCCTTTGACAACGATGTGTGATTTATATAACATAAAGATAGTTAGAAAAAAATAACATAACGACATGACCAAAAGAAAATTTTTTGTTTGTAAAATAATAGCCGGCATTGCCGTAGGCTCGGTAGTCGGAGCTTCCGTAAGCATGGGAAATTGGCAGGTGCCGGTCATTCTTGTCACTGCCTGCTTTGCCATTCTGTTGGCTTTGAGGAGAAAAGTGGAGGGAGTGGTGGCTGACGAAAGGGATTACAATATAACCGGAAAAGCCTCTTATCTGGCTATTATGGTATACTCTTTCATCGCCGTGATCTCCGGCATAATCCTTTTCGTTTTGGGCCAAGAAGGCTCCCAATTCAAGGCGATCGGCAACACCCTGCTCTATTCGGCCTGTTTTTTAGCGTTGTTTTACTCAGTTTTATTCAAAATATATGCCAGAAAAGGCGGCCAGGATTAAATCAAGCCTCAGGGAATTCAGGAACAAAAAAGGCCTCACCCAGGAGGAGCTTGCCGACCTCGTCAAAGTGAGGAGGGAGACGATAGTTTTTTTGGAGCAGGGAAAGTACAACCCTTCCCTGAGGCTGGCCTTGAGTCTGGCCAAGGAGCTGGGAGTTGAAGTAAAAGAACTTTTCTCCCTGTAAGGGCTTGACTTTTTTGAGGAAAGGTTTATTATGTTAGCAGTAAGTTTCTTGTTTCTCTTTCTTTACATAAGTTTTTATGTTAATCAGAAAGAAAAAAAGACAGGTCGGCTTACTAACGCTAATTATGTAAAGAAACATCAATGGCAAAAAAACTATTCGTTGGAGGGTTGTCTTACGACACCACCGACGCAACCTTAAAGGAGATCTTTTCTGAAGCCGGATCGGTTGAATCTGCGGTGGTCATCACCGACAAATTCTCCGGACGCTCGAAAGGATTCGGTTTCGTCGAAATGTCCAACGACGATGAGGCTGCAAAAGCGACCGAGATGTTCAACGGCAAAGAGATTGACGGAAGAAAAGTCACCGTGAACGAAGCTCGTCCTTTGGAGCCCCGCCCGAGAGGCGGTTTCAGGAACGAATAACCTGAGCATCCAAGACGCAAAAACCGGCCAAAAGCCGGTTTTTGCTTTGTTAAGATGTTTTTCCGCTGTTTTCCTGGTATAATGGAATAAAGAAATTCAAGCTTAAAAGGTCACAAAAGCAATTTTTTTAAGAACAAATGGAAAAACATTCTTTGATCAGGACGGTCTACCTCTACCTTTTCGCGTTGATAGGCCTCGTCCTGCTCACCATAGGTTCTGTCAAGTTCGTTGACATGGCGCTCAAGACTTTCGTCTTCACCAGGGCTGACGAACCGGAAAGGATAAGGCAGGAATACGGATACTATTCCTCCTTCCCTGTCTCTGTATCCAAGGTGGAAGAGTATCAGGCAGAAGAAGGGCTGCAAGAGGAGGAGAAAGCGGCCCTGGCCCAGTGGCTGGAAGATTACGAAGAATGGCAGGAGGCAGAAGCAAAGATAGATTATCTCGCTTCCCAGCGGCACAGGGAAGCTTCGAATAATCTGGCTTTCATGCTCATCGGCCTGCCTTTGTACCTTTTCCACTGGAGGATCATTAAAAGAGAAAGTGTTAAAGAATAAATGAACATGAAGAAAATAATCTTAGTATTTTTTCTGGTCTGCGCAGCAGCCTGCGCCTTCTTTTTGGGCAGCAGGGAAGAAAAAGCCGTTACCAGCTTTGAAGAGTGCGTCAAGGCAGGATACCCGGTGATGGAATCTTATCCCAGGCAGTGCAAGGGGCCGGACGGGATCAGTTTCGTCGAAGACATAGGGAACGAGTTGGAAAAGATCGACTTGATAACGGTCGCCAGCCCCAGGCCGAATCAAACAGTATCCAGCCCGTTGAAGCTCGAAGGTTCAGCAAGGGGATTCTGGTTTTTTGAAGCCAGTTTTCCGGTCAAGCTTTTGGACAAGGATGGGAACGTGATCGCCCAGGCCATCGCCCAGGCAAAGGACGACTGGATGACCGAAGACTTCGTCCCCTTCGAAGCCGAACTCCTTTTCAGCGATCCTGGAGCCGGAAAGGGGACGCTTGTGCTCCAGAAGGACAATCCTTCCGGGTTGCCGGAGAATGACGACGAATTGCGGATTCCCATAAGTTTTTAAACAACATGAAAAAAACCATAATCGTAGCGATTTTCTTCATTGTCGCTTCCTTTGTCGCTGGTGTTTTCCTCTATCCGCAATTGCCAAGCCAGATGGCTTCGCACTGGAACTTCCAGAACGAGGTTGACGGATACATGGGGAAGTTCTGGGGGGCTTTTTTGATGCCCCTGGCCGCAATAGGGATGCTCTTGCTTTTCATCCTCATCCCGAAGATAGACCCCTTGAGGGAAAACATAGAAAAATTCAGGAAGCATTTCGACCGTTTCATAGTTCTGACAGTGGTTTTCCTGCTTTACATCCATCTCCTTTCGATTCTTTGGAATCTCGGATACGAATTCAATATGGGAAGGATGATGGTGCCGGGCTTAGGAATACTTTTTTACTTTTGCGGGATCCTGGTCGAGAACGCCAAAAAGAACTGGTTCGTCGGGATAAGAACGCCGTGGACCCTGAGCAGCGACCTTGTGTGGGAAAAAACCCACAAGCTTGGAGGGAAGCTGTTCAAAATAAGCGGAGCCATCGTTTTCCTCGGGGTGTTTTTTCCGGAAAACGCTTTGGTTTTTTCGATCATCCCGGTTTTTTTTGCGGCCATCTTCATCGTTGTCTATTCTTATCTCGTTTACAGGAAAGAGAAGAAAATCGCCTAGCAGGCCATGAAGAAAGCCGCAGTCGCTGTTATTATTTTTTTGGCAATTATGCTTATGCAAAACAGGTCTTCTCTGCCAGTCCAAGTCTGTTTTGGCGACAGCTGTTTTTCAGTCGAGACGGCTTCGACCCAGGAAGAAAGAAGCAAAGGGCTCATGTTCAGGGAGAATTTAGCCGACGAAAGCGGCATGCTTTTCCTTTTCGAGGAAGAGGGATACCACCCTTTCTGGATGAAAAACACCCTGATTCCTTTGGATATAATCTGGCTGGACAAGGACAAGAAAGCCGTTTTCTTGAAGGAAGGCGCTCAGCCTTGCAAAGAGGATCCATGCCTCAGCATCGATCCCGGCATAAAAGCCATGTACGTATTGGAGATAGGATCCGGAGCTGCAGCCAAGGCTGGAATAAAAATTGGAGACAAGGCCGTTTTTAACCCGCAAGATTGAACGATCAGAAATTTTTGATAAAATATAACAAAGGTCATTTAAAACACCGCTAAGCGATTGATTAATATCTATGAATATAAAAAAGGCGATCGTTCCGGTCATGGCTGTGCTTCTTTTCTGCCTGCCTGCGGCAGCCGATTCTGAAGCCGAAGTATCCGGCCAGGGCTTACAAGCCCAGGTTCAGCAAGAAGTACAGAACCAAGGGCAAGAACAGCAGCTTCAAACAAGTGAGCAGTCCCAATCAGGGGAGGGAAATGCAGCTTTCGGGGAAACCAGCAACCAGTTGTTTGAACTCGGGCAGATCAGGAAAGCTCAGACGATAAACGGGGTTAAGGAAATCATAGAGCAGAAGGCAGGAGAAATGGAGCAGGAGATGGAGAGAATGGGAGAAATCCAGCAGAAAGTCTATCAAAATCAGAACGTGGTCAGGGAGGCCGTCCATGCCCTGCTTGCCACTGAAGATCTGGCCGAAGGCATAGGCCCTCAAGTGTCCCAGATCGCCAGGGAATTCAATAATTCAGTCCAGGCTACCGTAAAGGCTGAAGAAAAGATCCAGCAGAGGAGCATGATCTCAAGGTTTTTCTTCGGAGGGGAGGAAGAAGCTGCCGGAGCAATACAGCAGGAAGTGGGCAAGAACCAGGATAGGATCCAGGAAATGACCCGGCTGCTGGAGAACTGCCAATGCGGTGAAGAAGTCAAAAACATATTGGAAGAGCAGATTCAGAAGATGAAGCAAGAGCAGGAAAGGCTGCAGCAGCTGGCGGAAAGCGAAAAAAAATCGAACGGCATATTCGGCTGGATAAAGAACCTGTTCAAGATATAATATATGAAAGTCCTTAAATTTTCGGCAGTGATATTGAGCTTGGCCCAGATAGTTTCGCTTTCCTATTTCTTATCAAGGTACCAGACCGACAACTTTCCTTTTTTCGTCTTTCTGCTCCTCGTTCCTTCAATAAACATCATTTTTGCTTTTATTAAGAAATAAAGACATGGAAGAACAAAAAAAGGAAAACGGCGCCGGCCTCTTCATCCCAGCGGGACTGTTCCTGGGATTCGGGCTGGGGTTCGTTTTCGACAATCTTCCCGCCGGAATGTTCGGCGGATTGGGAGTCGGCTTTTTCCTGTTCGCCTTGTTCACGGTGCTGAAAAAGCAGGGATAAAAGCCAAGTTAAGAAGTTCAATCAAAAGGGCGGCAATTTGCCTTTGTCTTCTTTTGGGCTAGAATAAGAAAGAGCCATGAAAAAAAAGAATAAAATCTTAATCCTCCTTTCCTCTCTCGCCTTCGTCGCTGCTGTTTTTTTGATTTTGAACCAGAATACTGCAGAGCCGGACGAACAAGCGAAGGTCAGGGAATATGCAGATCCAGTAGCAGAAAAAATACTGCAATCTTTCAACAACGGGGACTATTCGCAATTTTCAGAAACATTCAGCGAGACAATGAAAAGCAGCATACCAAACAGCCTTTTCCTGGAAAACAGGGATATGGTCATTGCCAAGGTAGGAGAATACGTTTCGAAGGAATTTTACAGGCAGGAAGAAGAAGGATTCTATCAGTACGTCTATTACAAAGCTGATTTCAGCAACGAGGAAGACGTGTCGGTGCTAGTAATTTTCGAAGAAATCAAAGGGGAGATGAAAGTGTCCGGCTTGTGGCTCGACTCGCCCAAGATAAGAGAATGATTGAAACAGGGCGAAAAAGCCATCTTCAAAAACATGAAAAAAACAATTTTATTAACGATCAGTCTGGTTCTTTTCGGGGCAGTGGCCGCTTATTTCCTTTTCGGAGGAGAGCCAGAAGCTTTGGAAGATAATTTTTCGGAAACAGGCAATCTTGTTTTGGACAACCCGGGGCTGGAGCCGGGAGTTCCTTATTTGATTTACGAAGAGCCGGGCTCTCCTGCTTTGAGCGTCAAGCTCTCCTTTAGAGAGGGAACTTCCTGTTTTGTGAACGGACAAGAGCTTGAGTGCTCTGAAATAGAAATAGCTTCCGGAGACAGAGTCGAAGCCAAAGGGCTGGAAAAAGACGGTCTTTTGAATGTATCCAGCATCAATTTCCTAAGGGAAGAAGAAATGAGGCAGGTTCTCCTTTATTATTACAACTCCGGCCTAGACGAAGACCAGGAGGGGAATATCCTTTGCAGCAGGCAGGGAGTGATGCCTCTGGAAAGAAATATCCCTTTCACCAATACGCCGATCCAGGACACGATCAACCTTCTCCTCAAGGGAAACCTGACAGCCGAAGAGAAGAGCGCGGGATTCTCGACCGAGTTTCCCTTGGAAGGGCTTTCCTTGCAAGGCGCTTCTTTAGCCGACGGGGTCTTGACCCTTGAATTCGACGATCCCAACAACAGGACAGGAGGTGGTTCCTGCAGGGTGGGCGTGCTCTGGTTCCAGATAGAGCTGACTGCCAAGCAGTTTTCCGGGGTCGAGGCAGTCCGCTTCCTCCCGGAAGAGCTTTTTCAACCATGAAATGCCATTATTGACAGCATGCTTTTGCCGCGCTATAATCACTTTATGAAGGATTATCGCAATTGGATCGGTCTCCTTTTGCCCCTTCCTTAAAAAGGGCTCCAAAATCAATAAAAAGGATCGTATTTTTCTCCTTTTAAGTATTGAAGGAACCCAATTTTAATGCCAGACAAGCCAAAAGAGTAGAAAAATGAAGGCGCCTTAAAGGGCGCCTTTCGTTTTTTGTCGTCAGGAACCCGGTTTTCTGGTAAAATCTGAGAATAAGGCCATGAACAAGGTCATCCAAGGGAAGGCCACGGTGGTAAGGAGCAGGAGAGACTATCCAAAGATAAAATCCGAGACGATATTGATCTCAAAGGAGACCCATCCCGACCTGGTCCTTGTCATAAGGAATATAAAGGGGATCGTCGTCGAAGTCGACAACAGGCTTTGCCATGCGGCCATCGTTGCCAGGGAATTCGGCATTCCGATTTTAATGGGGGTCAAGGAGGCCGCCAAAAGATTCAAGACAGGGGACAGGGTCGCCGTCGACTTTGAAAGAAAAACAATCCGGAAAATGAAATGAAAGACCTCCTCAAAGAGACATATTTGCTCGACGTTAAGAAGATGGCGAAAAGCATAGAAAGACTGTGGCAGGAATATCAAATCGTGCTCGACAGCAAAAACCCTTCCTGGGAAGACGCCAACAGGGCGAGAGCCATCATATTCTTCCTCGGATATTTTTATCCAGAAAAGATAGTTTCAGAATCCCTGGAAAAGAGAGTTCCCTTGATAAGGCCGGCCATAACCATAGACAAGTTCCTTGAAGCCGTAGATAAAAAAGACGGAAAGATCCTGAAGAAATACGCAAAAAACGAAAAATTCCATAAGCTTGAGAGATTTTATCTGCTCGCAAAAAAGATAAAAAACAGGGCGAAGAACGGATCATATCTTGACGAAGAAAGGTTCAACCGCCTTTACTCCAAGCTGAAACCGAAAGGGTATTTCTGAAAACAAAACTCCGATGCTTAGGCATCGGAGTTTTGTTTGAAACGGTTATCGGCTGAATTTCTGGCTTCTTTTCTTTGACCAGCAGTCTTTGCAGTAAACCGGTCTGTCTTGAGCCGGTTCGAACGGGAGCTCTGTTATCTCTTTTCCGCATTCGCTGCAATTCCAGTTTCCTTTAACCATTTCTCTTTTGGGGAAATCCCCTTGAGAGTCTTGATTGTCGAATGTCATGTTTGTTTTGAAATCAAAAAGCGACCTTTCAAATCCCAAGTCGCTTCGCTTATCGCCTTCGTTTGAAGGCGGAACTAAGGTTTTCGACTTACGATTCTGCTCCTATATTAGCAGATTTCCGCAAAAAGTCAATGGCTTTGGTCTGACGGCTATTTTTTGAAAGCAAGTCTGTCGCAACAAATGGGTTTTTCCTGGTCGAAGCGTTTAATACAGGCGGGATTTGCCGTCTTGTCTTTATCAAGCGCTTCCAGTCCTGTGCTGGTGAATCCGCCTTCCGCTATAACTCCCCATTTTCTGGCGTTTTTGCCTTCGGAAACTCGCTTTTTCGTCTTTGCGGGCTGTCTTGTCAAAAAAGGAAAAAAATTGGGATTTTTTAGGGGGTGATTGTTGTTCCATATATTTTTACGACTATTTTCAATATACCACAAAATATGCGAGTAAAACAATCTTTGGAGGATAGTTCAATCCTGTCGGCTTTTGTTATATCATGACGGAATAACCACCTTTGGTTTCCGGCAATTTTTATGGTAAAGTGTGAAAATATATGGAAGAACAGCCGAGAAAAATATACCGTTCCAGAGATAAGAGAATGATCGCCGGGGTTGCCGGCGGGATAGGGGAATACCTAAACGTCGATGCCACGGCGGTGCGGATTATTTTCGTTATCCTGGCCTTTTTCCACGGGACAGGGATGTTGCTCTATCTGATTCTGGCTTTTCTGATCCCTGCCAGGCCGGAAGGATAAAGAGAGATACATGGAGAAAACATTGTTCATATTACTGGCCGCAACAGCGGCTTTTCCTTTATTAGCGGTGAATATAGACCCCGACCAATCTTCTTACGTTTTCAGGGCGGAAGTGTCGGAAAAGATCATCCAGACAGCCGGAGGAAAGCTCGAGTATTTTTATGCAGAGAATATCGAGGGAACGGCTCCTGCGGACAATTTGGTCATAGTGACAGATAAAGGCGGATACACCAGGGGGGAAATCAGAGAAGGGGAAAATGCATGGCTGCAAGGGGATCTGATGGATGAAGAAACGTATTTCGGAGAGCAGTACCTCTTTTTCGGGAAGCCGCAGATATACGTCAGTCAGGTGAAAAAAGGGCTTTTCTGGCCGGATCAGAAAACGGAAGCAAGAATACTGTACGAATCCCCTTTTTCCAGCTTCGCTTCCTTGCTCTTTGTCTGGGCGTTCCCTTTCATGGAAGAATTCTCTCTTTTGCCTTTTTTGGTCCTGGTTTTCAAAACGATCTTGGTCGTTGCAGTCTCGGTCTTGATGACAAGGAGCGCCAGGAAAAGGGATCCCAAAAGGCTTTTGCTTTTGTTTTTGGCCTATTCTTTGGCAGCCATGGCCCTCACCCTTCCGGTTTTAAGGAATTTCTATTAAACTCTTAGAATACATATGTGGGAAGGAAAGATAAACCTGAGATACATGTCGATAGTCCTGATCGCTTCTGCGGCCGTTTCCGCATGGAGCTTGTGGTCTTTGAAGACGGCTGCTTTGGGGCCTTGTCCCGCAGTGAGCCTTAAAAGCGTGCAAGAAGAGGATCAAGACAGCCTTGAATCCTTCATGGATTCTGCAATTAAGTTCGTCAGGAGCGTAATATTCGGAAAACTGGAAGGAATAGGAAAAGAGATTCCAAAAAACCTGGAAATCAGCGGAGATTGGAATGTTGCTGTCGAACTTTATTTGGGGAATGAAAAAATAATAGCAGGGCAGGGAAAAGGAGAGAATTTGGGCCTTGCCTTAATATCCGCTTCCGAAAGCATTTTTGATTCAGAGAGTTTGCCTGAAGAAGACGTCTCTTCTTCAAGAATTTTGATAAGACTGCTCAGCCCTCCCGACCAGTTCGCTTTCATAGAGACGGAAGACGGCCCAAGGGAGCTCAGCAATGATATGGTTGCGATACGCAAGATGGACAAAGATCTCATATCAAAAGCCATCAAAGAGGGAAAGGATTTCCTTTACAGGATGGAAGATCCCTTGAGCCACGGCTTCCATAAAAGATACTATGTCCTGAGCGACTCTTTCGAAGAGGAGGTCCACGCCGTTTATTCGGCCTCCATAATATACACTTTCCTTTACATTTACGACCTTGAAAAGGACGAAAGCATTCTGGAAAACCTTCCGCGATGGGGGGAGTTTTTAATGTCGATGCAGAACACCGGCCCTGGCGACGAAAGATACGGAGCTTTCCATTATTCCTGTTCTTTAAAGACAGGAGAAAAAGAGCAAAGGTTCGTTGTCGGGACTGCCGCCTTGAGCATTTTCACCTTATTAAGGATGCACGAAGTCACGGGAGAGCAGAAATACCTTGACTCGGCCGTCATCGCCGGGGATTGGCTGCTGACCATGCAGAGGGACAACGGGAGCATGGTGCCTTACGTGAGGTACAACGGGGAATCCTGGGTCAAAGGGAAGCTGGAATCATTCCTTTACAACGGACAAGTCCTTTCCGCCCTGTCAAAGCTGTATGCGGAGACAAAAGACCAGAAATACTATGAAGCTTCAAAAAAGATAGCCGACAGGCACGCAGCAAAATACGAAGCGGAAAAAGGATACATAGAAGACGAGTATAGGGAAAAGAACCCCATATCCAATGCGTGGATAGTGATGTCCCTGATCGATTTCTATAAAGTGAGCGGGGACGACAGATATAAATCCGTCATTTTCGAACTGAGCAGCCTGATACTGGAAAATCAGAACACTGATTCAGAAAACCTCGAATACAGGGGAGGATGGCAGGGAGCCTATTCCACCAGCGGAATGGGATGGATAGGAGAAGTGATGGCAGATCTTTACAGATTCTGCCTTGAAGAAGGGGAAAGCTTTTGCGAACAGTACAAGGCGGCCGTTGTCGAAGATATGAGGTGGATAATCCAGCACGGTATTTTCGATGAAAATTCCCATGTTTCAGAAAACTTTGAAAGGGCCAAAGGCGGAATCGTCTGGAACGGTTCTGAAAAGTACGTGAGGACCGACTCTGTCTGCCATGCTTTGAACGGTTTCAGCAGGATCTATGGCTATCTTGAAGACAAGGTTTTGCTTTCCCTGCCCGGAAAAACAGTCCAAGACATAGTTTCCGGGTTCGGAAAAGCCGAATATCATCAAACAGAACCATGAAGAAAGTCGAAGTCGAAATCAGGAGCTTCATTTCAAAGGGGCAATATCAAGGCCTGCTTTCCTTTTTCAGAAAGAACGCCCGTTTTTTGAGGCGCGATTCCCAGGAAACCCACTATTTGGAGTCGAAAGAAGATCTGAGAATACAAAAAAACAGGTATTTTTCAAAGATCTGGCTGAAAAAAGGGAAAATGCACGACGAAGCCAGAGAGGAAATCGAAATCAGATTTGCCAGAGACGATTTTGAAAAGCTCTCCGCTTTGTTTTCTTCTTTGGGATTCGGGCCGAAAATAAAATGGTTCAGGGAAAGGGAGGAATTCAGATGGAAGGGGATCGGCGTCTGCCTGGACAAGACCAAAGGGTACGGATATATAATTGAGCTTGAGAAAATCTGCCGGCCGGGACAGGAAGAAAAGCAGCTTGGAAAGCTGAAGGAAGAATTCAAAAGGCTCGGCATAGCAATTACTCCCAAAGAGGAATTCGAAAAAAAATTCAGCCGTTACGAAAGGAACTGGAAAAAGCTGGTTTGACCGTTATGGATGCCCTCTTTTTGAAATTTGAAGGCTGTGGTGGAATAAAAACCTGAAGATATGAAACGTCCAAAACCCGTTGGATTCACGCTCGTTGAGCTTTTGGTGGTAATCTCGATCATCGGGATTTTAGCCTCCCTGACCATGATTTCCATGTCCGGAGCTACGGCCAAGGCCAGGGACGTGAGGATAAAGCAGGATGTCTCCCAGCTCAGGACCATCGCCGTGCTCATAGACAGCGATGACGGAAGCTACGCCAGCCTCTGTTCTGACACTTCCACTATCGGAGGAGACGATGCATATTCCGTCCAGCAGAGCGTCGTCCAGGCAGATGTCATAAGCCAGGGCGGAGCGATCAAATGGTGCTATGCGGATTCCGACAGCTATTGTCTGAGCGTACAGCTGGTCGCGGACGCCAGCCAGTATTACTGCATAGATTCAAGCGGCCTGGCGAACACCACGAGCACGGCTTGCGGTTCGGCCGACGCGGGCTGCAACTGAAAAATTAAAACAAATGAAATAAAATGGAACAAATAATCGAGAAAATAACCAAAAACAGGAACTTAGCCGTCGTCGCGGCAGCGTCGCTGGTTTCTCTTCTGATTTTTTCGGTCGTTTGGGTCGGGGTGGATATTTCCAACAAAGTAAAAGAAGGGAAATATATAGGCCAGCAAGTCGAATACCAGAGGACGATCCAGGTCACGGGAACTGGCGAAGTTTACGCCAAGCCTGATCTGGCCGTTTCCGTCTTTTCAGTGGTTACGGAAAAGAAGACCGTCCAGGAAGCCCTCTCTGAAAATACCGAGAAGATGAACGGGATAATCCAGGCCATAAAAGACCTTGGAGTCGAAGAAAAGGATTTGAAGACCATCGGCTTCAACATTTCCCCCAGATACGAATGGAAGAAGTCAGAAGAGCTTTCCAGCTACTATCCTGAAGGAGAAAGGGTCCTTGCAGGATACGAAGTCACCCAGTCTCTTGAAGTGAAGATAAGAAACCTGGAAAAGGTGGGAGAGATCATTCAGAAAGCGACTGAAGAAGGATCCAACCAGGTCGGCAGCCTCCAGTTCACGGTCGATCAGGAAGAAGAGTTCAAGGATCAGGCCAGGGAGGATGCCATAGCCCAGGCCAAGGAAAAGGCAAGGGAGCTTGCCTCTCAGCTTGGAGTGAATCTGGGCGGCATCGTCGGATTCAGCGAGAGCGGATACGTGCCGATATATTACAGCTATGACAAATCGGCCGTCGGCTACGGAGGGTCAGAAGAATCAGTGTCCCCGCAGATCGAAACAGGGGAGAATAAGATATCAGTCAACGTGTACATCACCTACGAGATAAACTGAGGGTTTCGAGGGCGTCCGTCCTGCAGGGCCGAATCCCTGCAGGACTTTGTTTTAAAAATTTCAAGACTGTGATATCATCAAAAATGATTTGCGGTATGGCAGAAAGAACCAACTTTTTAGGGTGCGAAATACGCACTCAAAAGTCTTTCCGGCCGAGGATTGAAACAGAATTCTGGGCAGGAAAGGCGATAGGCGAAAACAGGCAGAGAAAAGGGAATCTCAAAATTCTGGATCTTTTTGCCGGTTCAGGATGCATCGGGATATCCTTCCTGAAAAGAGTCGGAAACTCATCGGTTGATTTCGCTGACATATCCCCTGAAGCTCTTTCTGAAACGGAAAAAAATCTCAAGGAGAATGGAATCTTGAGCGAAAGGTACAGGATAGTGGAGTCAGATCTGTTTTCCGGCCTCAAAGGGAAAAAATACGACGTCATCCTTTCCAATCCTCCTTACGTGGCCGAAGCCAGAATCAAAGAAGTGGAAGATGACGTCTTGAAAAGGGATCCGGCAATATCGCTTTTCGGAGGGAAAGACGGGACAGACGAGATAAAAAGGTTTTTGAGCGAGGTGGGAGACCATCTGAAAGGAAAAGGGGTCTTTTATATGGAGTTCGACCCTTTGCAGGAAAAAGCGGTGAAAGAGGCGCTTCAAAACGCAAAAATAGGATATCAAATCGAAAAAGACCAGTTCGGAAAAGTCAGATGGCTGAAAGGTCGACTGGCAAACAATTAATTCAATTTTTAAAAACCATGATGTCTTCAATACCCGTCAATTTGGAAAAAGTGAGTCAGAAAGAGCTGGAAAAAGAGATTCTGAGGGTTGGAATGATAGCCGAGCTCGATGCAGTGAGCCTTTACGAACAAATGGCTTCCCTCACCAGAAGCGAAAAGATAAAGGAGATACTTTTGGACATAGCCAAAGAAGAAAAGACCCATGTGGGTGAATTCGAGGCCCTTCTTTTGAAGGAAGACGAAGAGCAGGAGAAAGAGCTCCAGGAAGGAAGAAAAGAAGTGGAAGGAAAGAACTCCTAACGAATTATGCCTTCATACAAAGTCAATAAGAAAAAATGCATAGGATGCGGCGCTTGCGTCGCAACCTGCCCGGAAGGGATCTTAATGAACAGCGAAGGGAAGGCAGAAGTCAAGGATTCCAAGAAGCTGGAGAAGTGCGGAGGGGAGAATATCTGTCCTGTCGAGGCGATAGAGAAAAGGAACTGATGCTCGCCTGCTTGAAAAATCATCCATAACATGAAAAGAAAACTGGCTTTATCCTTAACAATACCGGCGGTCCTGGTCTTCATCCTCGCTTTCCAGTTTTTTCCGCCTGACTTCAGGGCGGGCAAGGAGGTTTTCGTAGTCAGGAACGGATTTTCAGTTTCCGAATTGGCTGAAAATCTCGGTATTGGCGGATTTTTAAGGAATCCCAAGCTCTTCAGAATGGTTCTGAAGATCACCGGCTGGGACAGGCAGATTACTCCCGGCGGGTATTTGATTTCAAAAAGCATGTCCGTTTTTTCCCTGGCCAAAAGTTTCATTGAATCCCCATCCCAGAAATGGATTTTCATTCCCGAAGGGCTGAGAAAAGAGGAAGTGGCGGAAAAGCTAAAAAAAGAGCTTGAATGGACGGATCAGGAAATGCAAGGATTTTTAGCAAGGGCGAAAGAGGGGTACCTTTTTCCAGACACTTATCTGTTCCCGTCTGGCTGGACGGGCGAGGAAGCGGCCGAAAGGCTCGAAAAAGAATTCATTCTGCACTTTAAGGAATCGTTCAAAGAAGACGCCGGCATCGTCATTTTGGCTTCCCTGGTGCAGAGGGAAGCGGCGAGCGAGTCTGAAATGCCTCTGGTGGCCGGGATAATCAAAAACAGGGAGGAAAAGGGCATGCCTTTGCAGCTTGACGCCACCCTTCAGTATGTCGTCGGAAACGAAGACGGCTGGTGGCCCAAGGTCAGGTCTGAAGACAAGGAAATCGATTCTGAATACAACACCTACCTTCATAAAGGATATCCTCCTTTCCCCATCTGCAGTCCGGGACAGGCCGCCTTGGACTCGGCCCTCAACCCGGAAAAGACAGATTACCTTTATTACCTTCATGACAGCAAGGGCCAGATCCACTGCGCAAAAACTTACGATGACCATTTGAACAACATCAAGGAATATTTATGGTAAATTTTTTCAACAGCGCGATATCCGGGATACTGCAGGGGATATTCGAATGGCTTCCCATTTCCAGCGAAGGGATGGTCGCCGTTTTCATCAGCCTTGTTTTAAAAGGGGTTGATGCGGTTGATTTCGCCCTTTTTCTGCATTTGGGGACGCTTCTGGCGGTTCTGGTCTATTTCAGGAAAGACTGGCTGGAAGTTTTGTCCATGAAAAACAAGCCTCTTTTCCGGTTCCTTTCCATATCCACCTTGATATCTTTGCCGTTCGGATTCCTTTTTTATGAAACGATCGGGGAAGCAGCAGTCGGCGCCGGCCTCCTGGCCATAACCGGGCTGGGGCTTTTAGCCACTTCTTTTTTTCAGAAAAAAAGAAGAGAGGAGGCAGGAACCTTCTGGAGCTTGGACAAATTGGCCTTGGCCGCCGGATTCCTGCAGGGGCTTTCGGTGATCCCCGGGCTGTCCAGGTCAGGATCCACCGTATTCGCCTTGAGCTTGGGGAAGCTTTCCCCTCAGGAGGTCTTGAGGCTTTCATATATGATGTCGGCTCCGGCCGTCCTGGCTTCCACCGCTTTTCTGGTCGCGAATGACGCCAGCTTCATTCCTTTCTCCTGGCCGGCCCTGCTTTTCAGTTTCCTTGCAGGATTATTTTTCCTCCGCCTTTTGATAGGTCTTTCCCAGAGGACTAATTTTTCCAGATTCACTCTTGTCTTCGGCCTGCTTTGTTTGGCGGGAGCCGCACTTGAAGCTATAATGTAAGAAAGGTCGTTCAATAAAAATAAAACAATCTTATGGAAATCAGCACAGAAAAAAAGCTCACCAAAAGGACATACGGACTGTTGGTCGTGTTGTTTGTCTGCATCGGGATATTAATGTTCCAAATATTGAAATAATATGCAAAAGAAAATCGCAGGCTGGGTTCTGACAGTTGCGGGCTTGTTGGTAATTTTCTGGGGGATATACGGTTCCTACCAAATTTTCACCGGCCAAAAAGGGGCTCCCGCGATTTTTTCATCGAGCGAGGAGGGATCTATCGTCCAGGGGGAAGATAAAAACCAGATGGAGGCCATCCAGGACATGATAAGCGGGGAATTTCAAAAGCTCCTGCCGATCGGCTTCATATCAGACCTTCTCAACCTGGCGGCCTGGTCAATATTCGCCATGATCCTTTTCTTCGGGGGAGGCAAAGTTTCGGAAATAGGGATAAAACTTATAGCGAGCTGACAGAGATGATTTTAGAGATAAGGCGATACCCGGACCCGGTTTTAAGGAAAAAATGCGAGCCTATTAAGGAAATCACCCCGGAAATATTGAAGCTCATCGATGACATGTTCGAGACGATGTACAAGAGCCAGGGGGTCGGGCTGGCCGCTTCCCAGGTCGGATTTCTGAAACAGCTGGCGGTGGTGGACGTGGGTTCAGGCCCAATGGTTTTCATCAATCCGAAGATCGTATGGAAAAAAGGCAGGGAAGTCTCGGAAGAGGGGTGCTTGAGCGTTCCGGGAAAATACCTTAACATAAGAAGGGCGAAAGAGGTGAAAGTGGAGGCCCATGACAAAAAAATGGAGAAGTTCGAAGTCGAGGCTTCCGGCCTGCTGGCAATATGCCTCCAGCAGGAAATAGACCATCTGAACGGGATTTTGATGCTTGAAAGAACGGGCTTTTTCAAAAGGATGAAAATAAAATTATTCGGTTGAAAAGAATGAAGAGAATCACAATAGGATTTTTCGTTTTGTTTTTTTTGTTTTCGATATTTACCGCCGCTTATTCCAAAGAGGAGCTCGGCGTTCATTTCTTTTACAGCAAGATTTGCTCGCACTGCGCAGCCGAAGAGAGCTTCCTGGATGCAATTGAGGAAAAATATCCGGGAATTTCGATTTACAGGCATGATGTCGCTGATGTTGGAAGCAGAGAGATACTGGAAAACATGTGCTATGAATGCGGCATTGAAGAATATATAGGGTCAGTCCCTTTGACTTTCATCGGAAAAGAAGTCGTTGTCGGGTTCGACAACGACCAAAACAGGGGCAGGGAAATAGAAGAGGCGATCCAGAGGATGATCGAGGGCGAAGAAGGATTTTTTTCGAAAAAGATCAGCCTGCCCTTTGTCGGAGAGATCGATCCTGGGAATTATTCTTTCCCTGCTTTGGCTGTGCTGCTCGGCCTGCTGGACGGGTTCAATGTCTGTTCCTTGGGCGCGCTCGTCTTGATCCTGGGTTTAGTGATAGTCCTCCGCTCCAGGAAGAAGATAATCCTTTTCGGAGGAACGTTTATCGTAGTCACGTCCTTGGTCTACGGGCTTTTGATACTGCTTTGGTACAGGCTTTTCTTCGCTTTGGTTTCTTATCTGGGAGCTATGGAACTGATAATCGGGCTGCTGGGGATAGGAGGAGGCGCTTTTTTCCTCAGGGAGTTCTTGAAATTCAGGAAATACGGCCCGGCCTGCCAGACTGAAAAAGGACAAGGCACGATTTCAAAGCTCGCCGGAAAACTGCAGAGTTCTTTTCTGGGCCAGAAAGGGGTAGTTTTCCTGATCATTGCCGTCCTTTTGTTCGCCGTTGTGGTGACCGTCGTGGAGTTCCCTTGCTCTGCGGCCGTGCCCTTGACGTTCGCAAGCATTATGGCAGAGGCCGGCTTTCCGCTTTTTAAATACCTTTTTTACATCGTCCTCTACGTCATTTTCTATATGATAGACGAGATTATCGTTTTCATGATCGCCGTTTTCAAAATGTCGATATGGATGGCTTCAGGCAGATTCGTGACTTGGATCACTTTCGCTGAGGCAGCAACCCTGTTTTCCTTAGGCGCCTATTATCTGGCAAACGTTTTTTAGAGCTATGAAGAAGATAACAAAAGACACGGTTCTGGCGGAAATAATCAAAAGAAAAGGGGCGGAGGATGTTTTATTAAAGAATAAGATGCCCTGCCTGACCTGTCCTTTCGCTAAGTTCGAGATGGGAAAACTGAAATTAGGGGAGGTCTGCAAAGTTTACGGCCTGGACCTGGAAAAAATCCTGGCTGGGATAAACGCTTTGGATAAAAATGTCAGGGCTTGAAATAAAAAAACTGAAAGCGGAATCCAACGGCAAGGAGATCCTGAAAGGGGTCGAACTTCGCATCAAGAAAGGGGAGGTGCAGGCCTTGCTCGGGCCCAATGCTTCCGGGAAAAGCACTTTGGCCAAAGTGCTTCTTGGAAGCGAAAAATATAAGGTGACCGGCGGGGAAATATTGTTCGATGGAAAGAAGATAACAAGGCTTTCTCCGGAAAAGAGGTCAAAACTCGGCCTGGCTTTAGCCTGGCAGAATCCGCCGGCCATAAAAGGAGTGCGGGTTTCTAGACTCATAGACAGAATTTCCAAGAAAAAAATGAAAAAAGAGAATCCTTTTTTCAATCTGGCAGAAAGGGAGGTCAATGTAGATTTTTCCGGAGGGGAAAAGAAGATGGTTGAAATGCTCCAGATAGTTTCCCTTAACCCCAAGCTTGTGGTTTTCGACGAGATAGATTCCGGGCTGGATATCAAAAGGATCGGAATCGTGGCGAGGATGATAAAAAAGGAGCTGGTTGAAAAGGGCGCTTCCGTGCTTTTGATAACCCATTCCGGCGAGATCATGAAATTCCTCAAGCCCAAGGTCACCAACGTGATGGTGGACGGCAGGATCATCTGCAGCCAGGGAAATTTCAATAAAGTGTTGAGAACGATTAAAAGATACGGCTATGAAAGGTGCAAAAAGTGCTAATTACTGGCAGATTGACCATGAGCTGAAGAATCTCTGCCCTTCAAAAGGGGCGGAGGTTTTGAAGAGCGCTGACGCCTGGGAAAATATTCCCTGGGCGAGGGAATATTTCAAAGGAAAGCCCAAAGAAGGATATTTCATCTGGGTAAAAGAACAGACAGATTCCCCTATTTTTTCCTGCGTTTCCATCTCCTCCGACAAGATTAAGCAGGAGATGCAGAATCTTTTGGTGGTTGAAAAAGGGCTGCAAGTAAAGCTGCAAGGTACCTGCTCCAGTTTGCAGCCGTCTAAGGGCGGAATCCACAAGGCCCAGGGGAAGATCATTCTGAAAGACAAGGCCTTCCTGCAGTACGACCACGTCCATTCCTGGGGCAGTAAAAACGTTGTTTGGCCGGAATACGACTTCATTCTAGGCAAGGAAGCCAAACTGGAATATTCTTACAAGATGATTTCCAGCCCGAAAGATATCAAGGTTATTACGAAAGTGGAGCTTGCCGAAAAGGCGTCCTGCATCCTCAAACTGGCGGCAGACTGCAGGCTGATCCGGGCTGAAATGGAGGATTCGGTTTTCTTGAAAGGGAAGGGGTCTTCAGGGCAGATAAATCTGAAGATCGTTGCCAGGGAAGGATCAAAGATCCTGGCCAGATCGATCATTTCCGCTCAAGCCGAATCCGTGGGGCATTTGGACTGCCAGGGACTGCTGGTTGATCCTGGAAAAGGTAAAGACCAGCCCGTATTGAAAATGGCTCCGCAGCTGGACTGCAGGAACAGCAAAGCCCAGCTGACCCATGAGGCGGCCATAGGAAGGATATCTTCAGAGCAGCTTGACTATCTGAGAATGAGGGGGCTGTCCGAAAAAGAGGCGATCGACCTCGTAATCAACGGTTTTTTTGCTGCTTGAATGGATTCTTTTAAAAAGATCAAAGAAGACGTCTTGGATTGCAAAAGATGCTCATTGAGGAAAGAAAGGGAAAAGAAATGCTATCTGCCGGTCGCGGGAGAGGGAAACCTGAAAGCCAAAATATTGATAGTCGGGGAAGCTCCCGGATTGAAGGAAGCTGAATCAGGAAAGCCTTTCCAGGGAAGAGCGGGGAAGATTCTGGACGAGCTCATGGAATCGGTCAGGATGGAAAGGAAGAACGTATATATCACCAACATCCTGAAGGACAGGCCGCCTGGGAACCGCAATCCGGAAAGAAGGGAGATCAAATCTTGCGCTCCTTTCCTCGACCGCCAGATAAGGCTGATAAAGCCGAAAGCGATCCTCCTTCTCGGAAACTTTTCAGCGAGGCACGTGTTCGAAAGGTGCGGGTTGGAGTTCTGCGGCATCTCAAAAGCCAGAGCCAGGGCATACGAAGCCAGGTTCGGCAAGGCCAAGGTGAAATTGATCCCTTTGTACCATCCGGCGGCCGCGACCTATAATCCGAATTTGAAAAGGCTGATGAAAAGCGATTTTAAGAAAATAATGAAACATTTATGAACATCCTTTTTTGGATAATCGTTTCCACTTTCCTGGTCAGCCTGGTGTCTTTTGCCGGGACATTGATACTTTTTCTCAAAGAAAAGGCGATGGCCAGCCTTCTTTTGGTCTTGGTGGCCTTTTCGGCCGGAGCCCTGCTGGGAAGCGCTTTTTTCCATCTGATACCCGAGGCCGTCGAAGAAATAGGGGGAGACGAAAGGTCCTTGTTCAAGGTTTTCCTTTTTCTGGCTGCCGGTTTCATCGTCTTTTTCATCTTCGCGCATTTTGCGGGTTGGCATGAGCACAAGGCGAACAGAAGCGAGGTGAAGCCGTTTTCCATGCTCATCCTGTTTTCCGACGCCGTGCACAACTTCATCGACGGATTTATAATAGCTGCTTCCTTCTTCGTTTCCTTCCCGGCGGCCATATCCACGGTTCTGGCAGTGGCCTTCCACGAGATTCCCCAGGAGATAGGGGATTTCGGCGTTCTTGTTTACGGGGGATTCAAAAAAGGGAAGGCCTTGATCCTTAATTTCGTTTCCGCGGCTACGGCAATACTCGGAGGCTTGCTCGGTTTTTTCCTTGCCGACAACATGGGAAGTTCGATCGTTTTCCTCCTTCCTTTCGCCGCCGGCAGCTTCATTTACATTTCGGCTTCCGATTTGATACCGGAAATCAAATATGAAGGGAGCAAGAGAAAATCATTGCTTCATTTTTCCGCCTTCCTGGCCGGGATGTCCATAATGGCCCTCTTGAAGTCCTTTTAGGCTGCCCCCTACCATTTTTATCCGAAATGAGCTATCATGGATGCAATAGGATCAATTAAGTCTTGCCGTCAGGCAGGCTAAAGGCCGAAAAGTTCAATCGGGAAATAACGGCCAAAGTGCTGCAATCTGCCAGTCACTTGGCTTGAACAAAATATGGCCACAGTAGGCTATTGCGTAAAATGCAAAAAGAAGCAGGAAATGCAGGGCGAGAAAGAAGTCGCCATGAAAGGAAAGGGCGGAGTGGAAAGGAGAGCTTCGACCGGAACCTGCCCTGTATGCGGAACGAAGATGTTCAGGATTCTGGGAAAAAAGTAAGACAAGGATTTCCGGAAATCTTTGTGAAAGCCGCTCCGTTCAAACGGGGCGGCTTTTGTTTTGCTTAACAAATCCTTCTTTTTTCCATAATATGAATGAAGCGCCATATGCCTGAAAGAAAATCTTTAATTATCCTGGGATTTCTTCTTTTTTTAGATGTCTTCGTTTCAGCCGCGGCTTTTGATCTGGCCCGGCCCGGGAAACTGGAGGTCGTTTTTTTCGACGTCGGACAGGGAGACGCAGCCTTCATTAAAACTCCTGAAGGCCGCCAAGTTCTGATTGACGGCGGACCGGACTCTTCTTTGCTCGAGAAGCTGGCAGAAGAAATGCCTTTCTGGGACAGGACGATCGACCTTGTCATCCTCACTCATCCTGAAAAAGACCATATGGCCGGCCTTATTGAAGTTCTGAAGAGTTACGAGGTGGAGAACGTCTTGTGGACCGGCGTTGTCAGGGATACCGCCGATTATAGAGAGTGGCTGAAGCTGATAAGAGAGGAGGGGGCGAATCTGCATATCGCAGAATCAGGATTGAAGATAGGATTCGGCCAGCCTTATGAATTCCTTTACGTTCTCCATCCTTTTGAAAGCCAGGAAGGAATGGAAATGGAGGACAGCAACAATACCTCGATAATCGCCAGGCTCGTTTACAAGGACATTTCCTTCATTTTCACAGGGGACGCTTACCAGTCAGCGGAAAAGCAGATTATTTCGCTCGGGGCGGAAGTCGATTCCGACGTCTTGAAGGCGGGGCACCACGGAAGCAGGACCTCGACAAGCAGGGAATTCGTCGAAGCGGTTTCCCCGGAGTTCGCGGTGATCTCCTGCGGCAAGGACAATTCGTACGGCCATCCCAGTCAAGACGCCCTTGAAGCTTTGGAAGGCATTGATGTTTTGAGGACCGATCTGCAGGGGGATGTCAGGTTCGCAAGCGACGGAAAGGAAGTCTGGCTTGATTAGGAAGGCCGAGGATGGTATAAAGAAGGAAATTTAACCAGATAGGCATATGCAGGGATGAGGGATCCTGAAGGATCCGCGTTCCCGTCTGTGCGATCTTCCAATATGCACCCGAGCGAAGAAAAAACATTGGTTTTGGTAAAGCCCGACGGAGTGAAAAGGGGGCTGGTCGGGGAAATAATCTCCAGAATAGAAATGAGGGGGCTCAAGATAATAGCTCTTGGAATGGTCCATGCCAAGCCAGATCAGATAGACGAGCATTACCCGAAAGACGAGGAATGGATCAGGAAAATCGGTGGAAAGACGATGAAGAACTACCAGGACTACGGTATCGACGTTAAAGATGAATTCGGTTCAGACGATCCTTTGGAAATAGGAAAGCAGGTCAGATCCTGGCTCATTTCCTATATGACTTCGGGCCCGGTGGTTAAAATGGTGGTCAAGGGGATTCATGCCAGGGACATGGTCAGGAAGATAGCCGGCCCGACCATGCCTTCCCAGGCCGAAATGGGGACCATCAGGGGGGACTTTTCGGTTGACGACGCAACCGCGGCCAACAGGGATAAAAGGGCGATTCACAATATCATCCACGCTTCCGAGACAGAGCAGGAATCCACTCATGAGATACAGTTTTGGTTCTCTCCGGAAGACATACACGACTACAAGAGGGCGGAAGAGGACATAATGTTCTAGTTTTTGCTTGACCGCTCCGTGTGGTATAATGGAATCAGCCCTGTTTGATCTTCTTGAGATTCTGGGACAAAATATCAAAACGGGAGCCTTATATCTTGTTCCGCCGTGGCGGCGCAATGCGGGCACCCACAAGAAATATTTTCCAGAAGAATTCTCGAGAAAAAAAGCAGGGCAACCAAAAAACAGCAGATGACTGCTGTTTTTTGGTTCGTTTGTCGGGGTGCCGGGAGTTGAACCCGGTTCTTACCCACCCCAAGGGCAAATAATGGCCGTTATACTACACCCCGATTGTTATGAACTATTTTTTTCTCCCGAGGCGCTTTATGCATTTAGCGCAGGCCTTAACTCTTTGGCCGGAAGTCAAAGTGACCCACTGGAGGTTCGGATGCTTCCTCGTCTTGTTGGTGGGATTGTATCTGCTCATCAGCTTTTTCCTGCTGCCGGTCATTCTCCCCCTTTTTTGGCAAATTTGGCAGATTCTGCTCATGTTTTTTTTCAATGCTTTTAAAAAATACGGACAATGATATAATAAAGGAAAATCGAAATTAAATCAACCCCCTTCCGGGAAAAATACAAAAATGGCGCTTGTGACATCACTGATCGTTCTGTTCTTCTCGATAGTCATACATGAAGTCGCCCACGGCGGCATGGCTTTGCATCTGGGGGATCCGACGGCAAAGAACGAAGGCCGCCTCACCTTGAATCCTTTGAAACACATTGATCCTTTCGGGACCATATTCCTTCCGATTTTCACTTTCGCCATCAGGGCGATTACAGGATGGGGGGTAGTTTTCGGGATGGCAAAGCCGGTTCCCGTCAATCCTTTCAATTTCAGGGACAAGAAATGGGGGAACCTCAAGGTTTCCATCGCTGGTCCTGCTGCCAACTTGCTCCTTGCCTTGATATTCGGTTTTGCCGTGAGGTTTATGATACTTCCCGGAGCCATGGCCGAACTTTTCGCCATAGTCGTCTTTTACAACGTTTTATGGGCCTTTTTCAACCTTGTCCCCATTCCTCCTTTGGACGGATCCCATATCCTCTTTAGTTTTCTGCCGGAAAGATTCCAGAGTTTCAGGCTTTTCATAAAGCAGCACGGCTTCCTCATCCTGTTGATTTTCCTTTTCACCTTCGGGCTCGAGCTTCTAGGATACCTGAGCCGATACGCATATTTTTTCATAACCGGGCAGCCTTCAGTAATTTAAAAAGGGAAACAGGGTTGACATATTTCCTGTTTGTTGCTAATTTATAGCTTAGATGCTAAAATACTAGAGATTTAAAAACGGTATAACCGCTGAAACGATTTTATGCCGCGATGAGAAAATTTTTTTTATTTCAACCATGCCAACGATCCGACAACTAATTAAAAAAGGAAGGAAAAAGACGAAAAAGGCTTCAAAGACGCCGGCTTTGGCTTTCGGGTTCAACGTGATCAAAAACAGGCCGATGCGATATCTTTCTCCTTTTAAAAGAGGGGTCTGTCAGAAAGTGTTCACCACCACGCCCAAGAAGCCTAATTCCGCCTTAAGGAAAGTAGCCAGAGTGAGGCTGACCAACGGCATGGAAGTCACGGCCTACATCCCCGGAGAAGGGCATAACCTCCAGGAGCACTCGGTAGTGGTGCTGAGGGGGGGAAGGGTGAAAGACCTGCCCGGAGTGAGATACCATATAGTGAGAGGCGTTTTGGACACGGCCGGAGTGGAAGGAAGGAAAGACCAGAGATCAAAATACGGGGCAAAGAAGCCGACGAAATAAAAAAATGGCAAAGAAGATAAAAACAAGAAATACAGAACCCGATCCCGTTTACGGGGATGTTCTGGTTGAAAAGCTTGTCAATCAGGTGATGAAGATGGGAAAGAAGAGCGTTGCCAGGAAAATAGTCTACGACAGCTTCGAAATCATAAAGGAAAAGAGCAAGAAAGATCCGGTCGAGGTTTTCAACGCCGCCGTGAACAACGTGGCTCCCATGCTCGAAGTGAAGCCCAAAAGGGTGGGAGGAGCCACTTACCAGGTTCCCAGGGAAGTGAAGGGGAACAGGAAGACGGGATTGGCTTTGAGATGGATACTTGACGCAGCCAGGAGCAAGAAAGGCAAAGCGATGAAAGAGAAGCTGGCCGAAGAGCTCATTGCCGCTGCCGGAAACGCAGGGCCGGCCGTTAAAAAGAAAGAAGACACCCACAGGATGGCCGAGGCAAACAGGGCTTTCGCCCACTTTTCCTGGTAATAACCGTCCGCTGTTTTTTTATGCCCAGAAAACATCCAATTGAAAAAGTAAGGAATATAGGAATCATCGCCCATATTGACGCAGGCAAGACAACCGTCAGCGAGCGCATTTTGTTTTACACGGGAATTTCCCATAAGATAGGAGAGGTCCACGAAGGCCAGGCCGTCATGGATTGGATGGTCCAAGAAAGGGAAAGGGGGATCACCATCACTTCGGCCGCCACCACCTGCTTTTGGAAGCCGGAGGGATATTTGCAAAAGGACAACGAGTCTTTCCAGTCCCGGTCAATTTTTGAGGGAATACACAGGATAAACATCATCGACACTCCCGGGCATATCGACTTCACTGTCGAGGTCCAGAGATCTTTGAGGGTCCTTGACGGAGCGGTCGTCGTTTTCGACGGAGTAGCCGGAGTCGAGCCTCAGTCAGAAACCGTCTGGAGGCAGGCTGACAAATTCCACGTTCCAAGGATCTGCTTCATAAACAAGCTCGACAGGATGGGAGCCGATTTTGAGAAAAGCTTCAACTCGATCCTGAAAAAACTTTCGCCAAATGCCGTCGCCCTCCAGATCCCTGTCGGGAGAGAGAGCTCTTTCAATGGGATAATAAACCTTCTGGACATGAAAATGCTCAGCTTTGAGGGCGATTTAGGACAGGAAGTGAAAGAAGGGGAAATTCCCGAAGACATGAAAGACAAAGCCAAAGAATGGAGAGAAAGGCTGGTTGAAAAGATCGCGGCTGAAGATGAGCAGATGCTGGAAGAATACCTTGCCGGGAAAGAGGTCTCGAACCAAGATCTGAGAAAAGTTCTGAGAAAAGCCACCATAGGATACAAATTGGTGCCGGTTTTCTGCGGAACCGCCTTGAGGAACAAGGGAATCCAGCCTTTGCTTGACGCGGTGATAGAATATCTTCCCAGTCCGGTGGACCTGCCTGCGATCCAGGGGATAGACCCTAAAACAGGAGAGCCGGCTTTCAGGAAGGCCGACGACGGAGAGCCTTTTTCCGCTTTGGCCTTCAAAATAGCGACCGACCCTTTTGTCGGCACTTTGACTTATTTCAGAGTGTATTCCGGGACTTTGCAAAAAGGTTCTTACGTCCTTAACGTGAACACGGGCGAGAAAGAAAGAATAGGGAGGATACTGAGGATGCATGCGGCCGCCAGGGAGGAAGTGGAAGAATTGTTCTGCGGGGACATAGCGGCTACCGTCGGGCTGAAGAACACGACCACCGGCAATACTTTGTGCGACGAAAATCATTTAATACTGCTCGAGCAGATCGTTTTTCCCGAGCCTGTCATTTCCATCAGGATTGAGCCTAAAACCAAGGCTGACCAGGAGAAAATGGGTCTGGCCATGAAGAAGCTGGCAGAAGAGGATCCGACTTTCAGGATAAAAAGCGACCAGGAGACAGGGGAAACCGTCATTTCCGGGATGGGCGAGCTGCATCTGGACATAATCGTGGACAGAATGAAGAGGGAGTTCAACGTCGAAGGGAACGTCGGAAAACCCCAGGTCGCCTACAAGGAAACGGTCACCCAGGAAGCGGAAGCCGAAGGCAAGTACATAAAGCAGTCCGGAGGAAGGGGCCAGTACGGCCATGTCTGGCTGAAATTGGAACCCAAAGAAAGAGGCAAGGGATTCGAGTTCATCAATGAAATCAAGGGAGGAATCATTCCTCAGGAATTCATTCCGGCCGTGGAAAAGGGAGTCAAGGAAGCCTTAGACAAGGGCGTGGTGGCAGGATACCCTGTCGTTGATCTGGCGGTCACCCTTTACGACGGATCTTTCCACGACGTTGATTCTTCGGAAATGGCTTTCAAAATCGCAGCTTCCATGGCCTTTCAGGCCGGAGCCAGGAAGGCCAAGCCCGTTCTGCTTGAGCCGATAATGAATACAGAAGTCATAATTCCGGAAGAATTTTTCGGAGATACCATAGGGGACCTTTCTTCAAGGAGAGGGAAAATAGAAGATACGAGCGACAGATTCAATATGAAAGTAGTTTCGGCCAAGGTTCCCTTGTCGGAGATGTTCGGATATGCGACGGCTTTGCGGTCGCTGACTGAAGGAAGGGGCACTTTCACCATGGAATTCAACCATTATGAAGCCGTTCCAGCCAACATCGCCCAGGAGATAGTGGAAGGGAAGAGGAAATAAGGCTTGATTGCGTTCGATTAATTGATATAATCAAATAAACATGAGCTTTGAAGAAATAAAACAGCTTATCAACGGAGAGTCCGGGAAGCTGATAATAGTGGAAGAAGGCAGGCCGGTGGCGGTGGTCATGAATTTCGTGGAGTACAAGCGCACTTTAAAGAAAAACGATTTTCCTGGCCAGGTCTCATTCCCGACCATGCTGCAGGAACCGAAAGCCGAACTGGTCAAAGGGAGCCTTCCATTGGAACTCCAGAAAGAAGAGTTGAAGATAGATGATCTGCCGTTCTGAGCCAAAAGGTTGACAATATTTTTAAAAATATATAGAATAAACACCAGCGTAAATAAAAAACAGACATTTGATCTTTACAGCGTTTAAAGGGCATGAGCAGTTTAAACGGTTGACGACCAAATGTTAAAACCAAAAACATGGCCGAAAAAGCAAAATTCGAAAGGGGAAAGCCCCATCTCAACGTAGGAACGATCGGACACGTCGATCACGGCAAGACCACTTTGTCGGCAGCCATCCTGAACTATGCCGCCATGAAAGGGTGGTCCGGTTCAAAGAAGTCGGTGGCTGAAATCGATTCAGCGCCCGAGGAAAAAGCAAGAGGACTGACGATCAACATTTCCCACTTGGAATTCTCGACCGACAAGAGGCACTATGCCTTCATCGACTGCCCCGGGCACGCCGACTATATCAAGAACATGATCACGGGAGCAGCCCAGATGGACGGAGCCATTTTGGTTGTTTCAGCCTCAGACGGGCCAATGCCTCAGACCAGGGAGCACGTTCTTCTGGCAAGGCAGGTAGGACTGCCGGCTTTTGTCGTATTTCTGAATAAATGCGACATGGTTGACGATCCTGAAATGATAAATCTGGTCGAATCTGAAGTGAGGGAGCTTTTGAAGAAATACAATTATCCCGGAGACGAAATACCCATAATCAGGGGCTCGGCCCTCAAAGCCTTGGAAGCCACTTCCCCGGACGATGAAGCCGCAAAAGCCATAGGAGAGCTTTTGAAGGCGGTTGACGAGCATATTCCAGAGCCGGCAAGGGAAAAGGAAAAGCCTTTCCTGATGGCCATAGAAGACGTATTCTCTATAGCCGGAAGAGGGACGGTAGCCACTGGAAGGATTGAAAGAGGAGTCGTCCATGCCAACGAGGACGCGGAATTGGTAGGGCTCAAACCAACCCTGAAGACGACCGTCATCAGCATAGAAATGTTCAACAAGATACTTGACGAGGGAATGGCCGGCGACAACGTGGGTATTCTTCTGAGGGGGTTGAAGAAGGAGGACGTGGAGAGAGGCCAAATTCTGGCCAAACCCGGATCCATCACCCCCCACACCGAATTCGACGGGGAAGTCTATATTCTGACAAAGGAAGAAGGAGGAAGGCATACGCCATTCTTCACCGGGTACAAGCCCCAGTTCTATTTCAGGACGACTGACGTTACAGCTGACGTGACTTTGCCGGAGGGAACGGAGATGGTCATGCCCGGAGACACGGTCAATCTGAAAGTGAAATTGATAGCTCCGATCGCCATGGAAGAGAAGCAGAAATTCGCCATCAGAGAGGGCGGAAAAACTGTCGGGGCCGGAGTGGTGACGAAAATCGTAAAATAGGAAATCAGGGGAGAACCTTCTAAACAGGGTTCTCCTTGGATTTCCGTCATAACGTTCTTTTATACAATGGCAGTTAAAAAAGCAGAAAAAGAGGAAAAAGTGATACCTAAGATAAAGATAAAGCTTAGGTCTTACGACCATAAAGTGATAGACAGCAGCGCCAGACAGATCGTTGAGACTGTTTTGCGATACGGCGGGGAATTGTCCGGGCCTGTCCCTTTGCCTACGGAAACGAAAAAATTCACGGTCAACCGTTCTTCGTTCGTGCACAAGGACAGCAGGGAACAGTTCGAAATGAGGACCCATAAAAGGCTCATTGAGATAACCAATCCCGTCCCCAAGACCATTGACGCTTTGAGCAATCTGAATCTGCCTGCCGGAGTGGACATCGAGATAAAAATGTAAAGTTGCCAGGCTTTGCCTGAAAATCATCGCATGTCCGATAATTCAAAATTAATTTAAAAAGAAAGTAGCATCAAATAGCCATGGAAAGGGAAGCCGGGCTATGCCCGGTTTTCAATTGCTTTTCTCAAGCATATGAAATTCGCCTTAGGAAGGAAAATAGGAATGTCGCAGGTTTTTGACAAAGACGGGAAGAATGTTCCCGTCACCTTGATCGAGGTTTCCCCCTGCGAGGTTTTGGAGATAAAAACGAAGGAGAAGTCAGGCTACGAAGCGGTCCAGATGGGCCAAGCCAGGATTGAAGAAAAAAGGGTCAAGAAAAACCAGAAATCCAAGCCGTTCAAAATAATAAGGGAATTCAGGGGAGAGGTGAAAGACATCAAGATGGGAGATAAATTCGACGTTTCCCTTTTCCAGGAAGGCGACAAGGTGAAAATATCAGGGCAGAGCAAAGGGAAGGGGTTCCAGGGTGCAGTGAAAAGATGGGGATTTTCGGGAAGGAACGCCACCCACGGGGTGAAGCACGAGCAAAGGACCATAGGATCTGCCGGAAGCACCACACCTCAAAGGGTCATCAAGGGGAAGAAAATGCCGGGCCGCCTCGGAGGCTCCAGAGTGACAGTCGGATACCTGAAGATAGCGAAGATCGATTTAGAAAACGGCATTATGGCGATAAAGGGCGCGGTTCCGGGAACAAAAAATTCATTATTGGAGATAAGAGGCAAATAAGCATATGTTGGCAGACACGTACGATCAGCAAGGAAAGAAGTTAACCCAAACCAGACTGCCGTCCGGAGTTTTCGGGTTGGAACCGAATAAAGATCTTCTTTTCCAGGTGATCGTTTCCCAAATGGCGAATCTGAGGCAGGGAACAGCCCGCGCCAAAGACAGGGGAGAAGTGAGAGGAGGAGGAAAGAAGCCCTGGAAGCAGAAAGGGACAGGAAGGGCGAGGCACGGATCGATCCGTTCTCCCTTATGGATAGGAGGAGGGGTCACTTTCGGCCCGGTAAAAGAGAAGAATTTCAAAAAGAAGATAAACAAAGAGATGAGAAGAAAGGCCCTTTTTCAAGTTCTTTCCTCGAAGGCGAAAGAAGGGTTTTTGATCATTCTGGATAAGCTCGTTTCCGAGGACGGAAAGACCAAAACCATGGCAAAGAAGCTTTTGAGCCTGCCCTGTAAGGGAAAAGGTTTGTTGGTGGTCCCGAAATACGAAAAAAAGATAGTCTTGGCTGTAAGGAACATCGAGGGATTCAGCATAACGGAGGCCAAAAATCTGAATGCTCTCCAGGCAGCCTCTTTTAGATATTTGATTTTGCCCAAAGAAAGCATTAAAGTAATAGAGAATATTTTTTCAAGCAAATGATTGATTTGGGATTAAAAAAGAAAAAGGACGGTCCCGTAAAGAAGCCTTCCGCGAAAAAGGAAGCGAAAATTGACGCCACCAAGGCGCCTTCGTCCCCGAGAGGGACAAAGAGCGTCGCCTGGAGGATACTCGCTTCCCCGCACGTAACAGAGAAGGCGACTGATTCTGCCAACGAGGGCCATTACGCTTTCAAAGTCCTGCCTTCGGCTGCTAAATCCGAAATCGGAAAAGCGGTTGAAGACCTGTACGGAGTCGAGGTCGTGGCGGTGAAGATCGTCAACGTGCCTCCGAAAAGAAAAAGGATGGGCAAAAGGCAGGGTTGGAAGAAAGGATACAAGAAAGCCGTAGTCAGGCTGAAGAAGGGGCAGAAAATAGAAATATTACCCAGATGAAGAAATACAAACCCATAACGCCGGGAAGAAGAGGGATGATGATGGAAGATTTTTCAGCTCTTACCAAGAAAAAGCCGGAAAAAAATCTGCTGGTTTCGGTTAAAAGGAACGGGGGCAGGGGGAATACGGGCAGGATAACAGTAAGGCACCAGGGAGGTGGAGCCAAAAAGCTTTACCGGATCATAGATTTCGGTCAGGAAAAGATGGACGTTCCGGCCAAGGTTGCCGCGCTTGAGTACGACCCTTTCAGAACTTCTTTCATAATGCTGCTGGAATACAATGACGGGGGAAAAAGATACAGGCTCGCTCCCCAGGATATTAAAATCGGAGACGAGGTTATCTGCGGAGAAAAGGAGCAGGTCAGGCCAGGAAACAGGATGATGCTGAAGAATATTCCTGTCGGCACTATGGTCTGCAATATCGAGCTGGATCCTGGCAGAGGAGGAAAAATGGCCAAAGGGGCCGGATCTTCAGCCAAAGTGCTGGCCCAGGAAGGCGGATACGTCCATTTGATCCTTCCTTCCACGGAAGTGAGGAAGGTGAAGGACGAATGCTTCGCCACCATCGGAGTGATCTCCAGGCCCGAGCATAAATACATTTTTCTCGGGAAAGCAGGCAAAAGCAGATACAGGGGCATAAGGCCTTCTGTCAGAGGAACGGCCATGAGCGTAAACGACCATCCGCACGGAGGAGGAGAAGGAAGAACCGGCAGAGGGATGGCAGGACCCAAGACCAAATGGGGAAAACCCGCTTATGGAGTGAGGACAAGGAGAAACAAGAGAAGCGACAAATTAATCATCGCAAGAAGAAAGAAGAACAAATAAAAACATGGCACGATCGCTTAAAAAAGGCCCATATGTCGACGAAAAGCTTGCCGAAAAGGTGAGGAAGATGCAGCCCGGCTCCAAGACCGTCATTAAGACATGGAGAAGGGAGAGCACCGTCACTCCCGAAATGGTCGGGTTCACTTTCGGCGTCCATAACGGGAAAGACCACGTACCGGTCTATATCGCAGAGGAGATGGTCGGCCATAAATTAGGAGAGTTTTCGCATACCACGAAATTCGGGAAGCACGGAGGAAAGATGCAGAGAGAAATGGAAAAGGGCGCTGAAGGAACGCCTTCTGCAGCTGCCCCGGCGAATGCTCCGGCAAAAGCTCCTGCTAAAGCCCCGGCTGGAAAATAAAAAAACATGGAAATCAAAGCCCAATTGAATTATTTAAGGATAGCGCCAAGGAAAGTGAGATTGATTGCTGATTTGGTCAGGGGAAAATCGGTCGAGCAGTCCCGGGCGATCTTGGGCTTTGCCGTAAAAAAAGGGTCTCTGCCGTTATTGAAGCTTTTAAATCAGGCCGTGGCTAACGCCAAGAACAATTTCAAGATGGGCGACTCTTCCGGGTTTTACATTTCCAAGATAACGGTTGACGAAGGGCCGAAAGCGAAACGATGGAGGGCCAGGGCCAGGGGCCAGGGCGCTCCCATCCAGAAGAAGACTTCGCATATAACCCTTATTTTGAAAGAGGCTAAAAAGCCGAAGGCGAAAGTTGCAGCCAAGAAAACTGATTTGAAAAAAGGCAAATAACATTCGACTATGTCCCACAAAGTACACCCAAAAGCGTTCAGGATAAAAAACATATCGGACTGGGATTCGAGGGGATTTTACGGCAAAAATCTTCCCAAGTACCTCAAAGAGGACCTTTTAATAAGGGATCTGCTTGAAGAAAAGTTCAAGGATGCCAGCATCGAAAAGGTGGAGATCGAAAGGTCTTCAGGGAAAATAAACGTCATAATCAGCACCGGAAGGCCGGGGATAATAATCGGGAGAGGGGGAGCCGGAGTGGAAGAGATAAAGAAGCTTCTGGAAAGGAAGATGTTCGGAAAAGGCAAAAAAACAGTTGAAATAAAGATTGAGATCAAGGGCATAAAAGACGTCTGGGCAAGTCCCAAACTGGTCGGAGAATGGATCGCCCAAAGGCTTATAAGAAGGATGCCCCACAGGAAAACGATCAAGCAGGCCATGGAAAAAATAATGGCCACCAGAGACGTGAAAGGGGCCAGGATAGAAGTTTCCGGAAGGCTCGGAGGGTCGGAAATAGCCAGAAGGGAGTGGCTTTTGAAGGGAAAATTGCCCCGCCAGACATTGAGGGCGGACATAGAATACGGATTCGTACCGGCTAGATGTTCGTACGGCACGATCGGAATCAAAATTTGGATTTACAAAGGAGAAAAATTCGATTAAAATCATGCTTTACCCGAAGAAAGTAAAACACCGAAAATGGCATAAGGGAAGGAGAAGGAACAAGGGCCTGGCCACCAGGGGGCTTGAGCTGGCTTTCGGTTCTTTCGGATTGAAGAGCATGGAAACTGAATGGATTAGCGCAAGGCAGATTGAAGCCGCCAGGAGGGCGATCATCAGGTATCTGAAAAAGGGAGGGAAGCTTTGGACGAGAGTATTTCCGGACAAGCCCATCACGCAGAAAGGGACTGAAGTTCCCATGGGAGGAGGGAAAGGAGGCGTTGACCACTATGCCGTAGCCGTCAAGCCGGGGAGGATACTTTTCGAGCTTGAAGGGGTTACAGAAGAAGTGGCCAAAGAGGCTTTCAGAAAAGCGTCGGACAAGATTTCCGTCAAGGCAAAATTCGTAAAAAGACAATCCTCATTATGAAAACCCAGGAAATCCGCCAAAAACCGAAAGAGGAGTTAAAGAGTCTTTTGATGGAGAAAAGGGAGAGATTGAGATCTTTGAGATTTGACTTGTCCGCCGGAAAGGTGAAGAATGTAAGGGAATTGAGAGGAGTGAGAAAGGACATCGCCAAAATCTTAACGCTGCTGAAGCAATAAACATGCCAAAAAGGAAATTGACCGGAACAATTATTTCCAATAAAATGCAGAAAACCGTGGTGGTTTTGGTTGAAAGCAGGAAAGAGCATCCCAAATACAAAAAAATGGTCAAGTCCCACAAGAAATACAAAGCCCACGCCGAGGAAGCCTTTCTTGAAGGAGACAGGGTGGTGATAGAGGAATGCAGGCCATTGAGCAAGGAAAAAAAATGGAAGGTGACAGAAAAGATAACCGAAGCCAAAAAGCAGGAAGATGAAGCCGAGCCAAAGGAAGAGGAATAACGTAATTTTGCGAAAATGATCCAGGCAAGAACAATATTGAACATAACCGACAATACGGGAGCCAAGCAAGCGATGTGCTTCGGGATTTTAGGCGGGACGAAAAAGAGATACGCCCAGATAGGCGATATTGTCGTTGTTGCGGTCAAATCGGCCGAACCCAGGAAGATAGTCAAAAAGCACGAAGTGGTGAGGGCGGTCGTGGTCAGGCAGAAAAAGCCGTTCCGCAGGAGCGACGGCACTTACATAAGGTTCGACGAGAACAGCGCGGTGGTGCTGGAAGGAAAGACCAAGGAGCCCAAGGGGAACAGGATCACCGGTCCGATCCCCAGGGAATTAAGGGAGAAAGGCTTTGAAAAGATAGCGAGCTTAGCTGAAGAATTAATATAATGAAGATCAAAAAAGGCGATCAAATTTTAATAATATCCGGAAAGGACAGGGGAAGAAAATCCAAAGTGCTGGAAGTGATGAAGCCGGCTGGGAAGATAACCGCCGAAGGGGTTAACATGAGGAAAAAACACGTCCGCCCCAAGAAGTCCGGAGAAAAAGGGCAGGTAGTGCAGTTCCCCGCTCCGATCAGCGCCTCCAACGCAAAAATAATCTGCAAGAGCTGCGGAAAAGCGACGAGAGTAGGATACAAAATCGAGGTTTCCGGGAAAAATAAGGTGAAAATAAGGATCTGCAAAAAATGCGGACAGGAAGCATGAGCCATTTAAACGAAAAATACCAAAAAGAAGTGATTCCGGAGATGAAAAAGAAGTTCGGATACAAGAACAGTTTTCAGGTTCCCAAAATCGAGAAAGTGGTTTTGAACACGGGTTTCGGAAGGACGACGGCCGCCCTTGGCGGACAGGAGTTGGATAAGACTGTGGATTCCATCGTTCAGGATTTGGGACTGATTGCCGGCCAAAGGCCGGTGAAGACGAAGGCCAAAAAGGCCATATCCGCCTTCAAACTGAGGCAGGGGACGATCATCGGTTCAAAGGTGACTCTGAGGAAGCGAATGATGTACGATTTCCTTGAAAGGCTCATTTCCATCGCCCTTCCCAGGACCAGGGATTTCAGGGGCATAGACAGGAAGGCGGTTGACGAAAGGGGAAATTTGACCATCGGAGTCAAAGAGCACATCGTTTTCCCGGAAGTTTCCCCGGAAAAAGCGAAATCAATCTTCGGGTTGGAAATCACAGTGTCCACCACAGCGAAAAACAGGGAAGAAGGATTGGAAATGCTGACTTTGATGGGATTTCCCATAAAACCGAAATAACCAGGATAAAAAAATGGCGAAAAAATCACAGATTGCAAAATCACTGAGAAAACCGAAGTACATGAGCCGAACGGTAAGGCGCTGCTTTCGATGCGGCAGGAGAAGGGGGTACATGAGAGATTTCGGGCTTTGCCGAATATGCTTCAGGGAGATGGCCAATAAAGGAATAATACCCGGGATTAAAAAATCATCTTGGTAAAAACATGAGCGACACAATTTCAAGCATGCTAACGCAAATAAGGAACGCCCAGATGGCGAAAAAGGAAACGGTCAGCATTCCGTATTCCGATTTGAAATTCGAAGTGGCCAGGGTTTTAAAGGAGAACGGATTTCTTAAGGAGGCGGAAAAGAAAGGAAGGAAGAACAAGAAGAAGCTGGAAATCGTACTGAAATACCAGGAAGGAGCTCCGGCCATATCAGGGATAAAAAAGGTGTCCAAGCCGAGCCAGAGGATATACAAGGGATGCCAGGAGATAAGGAAGATCAAGGCCGGATACGGCATTTCCGTGATTTCGACTTCGAAAGGGTTGATGGCCGGAGAAGAAGCCAGAAAGAAAAGGGTAGGAGGAGAAATAATTTGCGAAGTCTGGTAAAATCATGTCTAGAGTAGGAAAAAAAACAATAAAAATACCGCAGGGAGTCCAGGTGACGAAGGAGGCAGGGAAAATCCTTGTAAAAGGCCCGAAAGGGGAGCTTTCCTTCGATCTTCACAGGCTTATTGACGTTGACATCGCGGAAGGCGAGATTCATGTCAGGCCCTTAGAGCTGAAGGAAGGGAAGAAAGACGCAGTATCGCTTGATAAGCAGACCAAGTCCCTCTGGGGGACGGCCGGAGCAATAATCGCCTGCATGGTGAAGGGAGTGGTTTCCGGATATGAAAAAAAGCTTGAAATGGTGGGGGTCGGATACAGGGCGAGAGTGGAAGGCAAAGACCTGATACTGGAAGTCGGCTTCAGCCATCCGGTGAAGATGCAGATACCAGAGAAGATCTCCGTTTCCATCGAAAAAAGCGTCATTTCCATATCCGGTCCGGGAAAACAGGAGGTCGGAGAGTTCTCGGCCAAGGTGAGGGACGTCAGGAAGCCTGAGCCATACAAAGGTAAAGGGATAAAATATTCAGACGAGGTCATAAGAAGGAAGGCCGGCAAGAAAGCGATAGCGACCGCAACCAAATAAATATGAAGGCAAAGAATAAAAACCAAAAAAGGCAGATAAGGCACAAAAGGATCAGATCGATGGTTTCCGGCACCGCCGAAAGGCCGCGTCTTTGCGTGTTCAAATCCAATATCCATATGTACGCCCAGCTGATAGACGACGGGAAGAACAAAATTCTGGCTTCTGCCAGCGACAAGGAAACAAAGACGGGGAAAAACCCGCAGGAAAAGGCCTTTGAGACCGGAAAACTGATAGCCGAGAAAGCCAAGGGAAAAAAGATCGCCAAAGCGGTTTTTGACAGGGGCGGTTACGCTTACCACGGCAAGGTCAAAGCTTTGGCCGAAGGAGCCAGGCAGGGAGGGATCGAATTTTAATTTTGAAAAACCAAATTCATGCCATTCAATTCCAACAGAAGAACTGAGAGAAGGCCAAAGGACGATTTTGAATCCAGATTATTGGACTTGGCCAGGGTTTCCCATACAAGGGCAGGCGGAAGGAAAATCGGGTTTCGGGCCGTCATAATCAGCGGAGACAAGAAGGGAAAAGTCGGCATAGGGATGGGGACGGGCCAGGACGTGGCCGCCGCGGTCGAAAAAGCGACCAGGCTTTCGAAAAAGAACCTGGTCGAGTTCCCGATCGTCGAGGAAACCATACCGTTCGAAGTTTCGGCGAAAGCGGGAGCGGCCCGCATCCTCTTGAGGCCCCAGGGGAAAGGAAGGGGGCTGGTGGCCGGAGGAACGGTGAGGGTTATTTGCTCTTTGGGCGGGATAAAAAACATCTCTTCCAAAGTTTTGAGCAGGACAGGGAACAAACTGAACAACGCCAGAGCCACCATCGAAGCTTTAAAGAAGCTGAAGGTAAAAGAAATAAAAAACAAACATGCAGTTGCACGAACTAAGGCCTGATCACAAATCAAGGAAATCCAGGCGCGTGGGGCGGGGAGGAAAGAGAGGGACCTATTCTGGAAAAGGGATAAAAGGGCAGAAATCCAGAGCAGGGAGGAAAATGCAGCCGTCCATACGCGAGCTAATCAAAAAATACTCCAAACTGAGGGGGTACAGCTTCAAGCCGAAATTTCCGGCAAGAGCCATTGTCAGGCTGGAAGACCTGCAGAAAAAATTCGAATCAGGGGAAAAAGTCAGCCCGGAAATATTGGTTGAGAAGAAGATCATAAGAAGGATCGACGGAAGAACCCCCAGTGTCAAGATTTTGTCTTCGGGCAAGATTGAAAAGAAGCTGGACGTTGAAAATTGCCTGTATTCCAAGTCCGCCAAGGAAGCCGTTGAAAAAGCGGGTGGCACTGTGAAATAACGATATGTGGATCCAAAAATTGACCCAAATATTCCGAATCCCGGATTTGAGGAAGAAAATACTTTTCGTCCTGGCCATGCTGGCCGTTTTCAGGCTGATGGCCAATATTCCCATCCCGGGCATGGACATCGAAAATCTCAAAGATTTTTTGAACCAGTTCCAGGTGTTCGGGCTTTTGAATATGTTTACCGGAGGGACGCTTGAAAACCTTTCCATAGTGATGCTCGGCATGAGCCCGTACATCACGGCGGTGATCATCATGCAGCTTTTGACAATGATATTCCCCCAACTTGAGCGCATTTACAAGGAAGAAGGGGAAGCCGGGCGCCAGCGCTTCAACCAGTACGGAAGGATTTTGACGATTCCTTTGGCTTTTCTCCAGGGGTACGGGATGCTGGCTCTTCTGCAGCGCCAAGGGGCGATCGGCAGCATCTCCGCCTCGGAGATGATTTCGACCATAGTCACTGTTGCCGCCGGCGCCGTGTTTTTAATGTGGGTCGGGGAATTAATATCGGAAAAAGGGATAGGCAACGGAGTTTCCCTTTTGATTTTTGCTGGAATCGTGGCGAGGATCCCGGTGAACATGAGGGAAATCATAGTGAACTGGGATGCCACAGATATTCCTTCTTATTTTTTGTTCGCCGCGATGTCTCTGGCCATAATAGCTTCGGTGGTATTGATAAACGAAGGGAGGAGGAACATACCGGTCTCCTACGCCAAAAGGGTTAGAGGGACTAAAATGTACGGAGGGGTTTCCACTTATCTGCCTTTGAATATCAACCCGGCCGGAGTGATTCCGATCATTTTCGCATTATCAATCATGCTTTTCCCTGGGATGATAGCCAGCTTCTTGAGCGGGGCAGGAGGAGCTGTCGGTGCTGCCGCCCAGTCCGTGTCTGACTTTTTTGCCGACCCCTGGGTCTACGGCGTATTCTATTTCGTCCTGGTTTGCCTTTTCACATACTTCTATACCGCAGTCACATTTGACCCCAAAGCCATATCCACCAACCTTCAGAAGATGGGCGGGTTCGTGCCCGGGATAAGGCCGGGAACTTCAACCGCCAGCTTCATAACATATATTTTAAATAGGGTCCTTTTGGTCGGAGCCTTGTTTTTGGCCACCATCGCCGTCATGCCTTCCATCGTCGAAGGGATCACCGGGATAAGCGTTTTCGGATTCTTCGTCGGAGGAACGGCTCTGCTTATCATAGTTTCCGTGGTCCTGGAAACATTAAGGCAGATTAAAGCCCAGCTGCAAATGAGGGAATATGAAACATTCTGAAAAAAAGACAGTCATTCTGATGGGCCCTCCGGGGGCGGGCAAAGGGACTCAGGCTTCTCTGTTGGCGGAAAAGTTCAGCTTTTACTATCTGGAGACAAGCAAGGTTTTGGAAGAATCCTTCAGAAATCCGAAAGAAGGAGATTTCGTGAAGGTCGGATCCAAGAAATATTTTCTTAAGGACGAAAGGAAACTCTGGGAGACGGGGATACTGTGCAGCCCTCCTTTCGTATCCCAGCTGGTCAAGGAGAAGATAAAGAATCTCTTTGACACAGGAGAATCAATCGTTCTGGCAGGATCCCCGCGCACCCTTTTCGAGGGGGAAGTCCTGATGCCTTTTTTGATCAGGCTTTTCGGAAAGAAGAACATCAAAATTGTTCTGATAAGCCTCAGCCCGGAAGATTCGATTTTCAGGAACAGCCATAGGAGGATTTGCCAACTGATGAGGCATCCGGTCCTTTATACCAAGGAGACTTTGAAACTCACCAAGTGCCCATTGGACGGTTCCAATCTTTTGAAAAGAAAGGGGCTCGACGACCCTGAAACCATCGTCGTCAGGCTCAAGGAATACCGCCAAAGGACGTTTCCCTTGATCTCTTACTTCAGAAAACTGAAGCTCCAGGTGAAGAACGTATCGGGGAAGGGTTCGGTGTCGGATATTTTCGAAAAGATATCAAAGGCCATCAAATGACGTCAATAAAGACAAAAGAGGAGATAGCGACAATGAGGGAGGCGGGAAAAAGGCTGGCTCGCGTGATGGAAGATCTCAAGAAGGCCGCCCGACCCGGAATGAAAACCATCGAATTAGACAGGCTCGCAGAGAGCCTTATTTTAAAACAAGAAGGAAAACCGTGCTTTAAAGGATATGACGGGTTTCCGGCCGCGATTTGCACGTCAATCAATGAGGAGATCGTCCATGCCATCCCTTCAGCCAGGATTTTGAAGGAAGGGGATATTCTGACCATAGACGCCGGGCTAAGCTACAAGGGGTACAATTCCGACATGGCCATTACCTTTCCTATTGGAAAAGCTGACCCGGAAGCGCTGAGGCTTTTAAGAGTCACCAAAAAAGCCCTGAAAAGAGGGATCAAGAAAACAAAGGCGGGGAACACCATCGGGGACGTGGGCAACACCATCCAAAGGTTCGTGGAATCCCAGGGATTCAGCGTCGTGAAAGATCTGTGCGGTCACGGCATAGGCAAAGACCTTCAGGAAGACCCGAAAGTTTTGAATTACGGCCAGAGGGGCAAGGGGGAGAAGATAAAGGAAGGAATGGTCCTTTGTCTGGAGCCCATCGTTTCCATGGGCAATGGAGAAATGAAGGAAGGGAAAGACGGGTTTTCCTTCGTGACCGCGGACAATTCCTTGTCCGCCCACTTCGAGCACATGGTGGCCGTGACCGAGAAAGGCCCCCGCGTTCTGACAGAGATAAAAACCCTTAACATCCGCCGTTAATACGTGGTAGAATAAAAAAATGGAAAACAAAATTCATCTTTCAGTCGTAATTCCGGCGTTCAACGAGGAAAAAAGGTTGCCTTCAAGCCTGGATGCGATTGATAAATATCTCAGCTCGCAGAATTATCCTTACGAAATCATAGTGGTCGCCAGCGGATCCACTGACAATACGGCAGGACTGGTAAAGAACATGCAAAAAGAAGTTAAGAATCTGAAGCTCGTCGACCGCGGGAAAAGCCTGGGCAAAGGATATGCCGTCAAAACCGGCATGGAAGAAGCCAAAGGCGGATACAGGATATTCACGGACGCGGACAATTCCACTCCCATAGAGCAGGTGGAAAAAATGTGGCCGTATTTCAAGGAAGGCTACGACTTGGTCATAGGCTCAAGGGACGTGAAGGGCGCGGTCTTGGATCCCCCACAGCCTTTTTACAGAAGAATCCTCGGCGATGTTTTTAGGATTCTGACCCAGATAATCTGCGGAACACACGGGATTTTAGACAGCCAATGCGGGTTCAAGGGGTTCACTGAAAGAGCGGCCTTGGATATTTTTCCTGCCACCAGGATAAACCATTTTGCTTTTGATCCCGAGCTTTTGGTCATCGCCAAGAAGCGCGGATACAAGATAAAGGAGATGCCGGTCTTCTGGAAAAACGACCCTGACAGCAAGGTCAAGTTTAAAAACATGCTTGAGATGCTGAGAGATCTGTTTAAGATAAGGTGGAATATGATCAGAAAAAGGTATGGCAGGTGAAAAAAAACTTCTTTCCGAGCTTAGATACAACGTAATGTCCAAAGACTGGGTGGTCATCGCCACCGGAAGGGCTAAGCGTCCGGAGATGTTCAGGCAGAATCGCAGGAAGGAAAAAGAGGTTCTGAAAAGCCCTTGCCCTTTCTGCAAGCTTGGTTCGGAAAACGAGGCGACTCTCATCATTTCTTCCGGAGAAAAGATATCCATAAAAGAAAAAGGACGTTTTCCAGAAAACTGGACCACTCTGGCCATCAAAAACAAGTATCCCGCCTTTGCTCCTATTTCAAATCCCAGGACCAGGTCCGAAGGGGAATTCTACAAATCCATGGATGCTGCAGGATACCACGAAGTGGTGGTCACCAGGGACCATGACAGGTCCTTGGCCCTGCTTTCCATAGAGAGGATAAAAGAAGTGATTGACGTCTATCAACAAAGATATCTTGAGCTGATGGAAAAGCCCTCTGTCAGGTACATATCAATATTCCATAACCACGGCAAAGAAGCTGGAGCTTCCATATCCCATCCTCATTCCCAGATCATCACCACCCCTTTGATAGACACGGATCTGGAAAAGGCGATTTCTAACGCCAAAGCCTATTACCGGAAGCACAAGAAAAACATCTATTTTCTGATGGACGAATGGGAAAGAAAATCGAAAAAGAGGATCGTTTTCGAAAACAAGGACTTTTTGGTTCTCTGCCCTTTCGCCTCCAAGTCTGCGTTCGAGATAATAATCTCCCCGAAGAAGCCGTCCCCGTATTTTGAAAGGATTTCAGAAAAGGAGAAAGAGAGCCTGGCTGAAGCTTTCAAAAAAGCCCTCTATTCCCTTTATAAGGGATTAGGAGATCCTGCTTACAATTTCTATCTTCATAGCGCCCCCTGCGACAATAAGGAATACGGATATTACCATTGGCACTGGACCATCCTGCCGAAAACATCGATATGGGCGGGGTTCGAACTCGGAGCGGGAATGGAAATATCAACCATCGAGCCTGAAAAGGCGGCCGCATACTTGCGAAAACAGATATCTTAATAAATGTACGAAATCCTATCATCGATTTCATCCTTGGTCGTGGAAACGATCTCCAGATCAGGCTATCTGGGGATAACCGTTTTGATGGCCCTGGAATCGGCCTGCATTCCCATTCCTTCGGAGATCATCATGCCGTTTTCGGGATACCTGGCTTTCAAAGGATCTTTTCTGCTTTGGCAGGTAGTGCTCTGGGGGACGCTAGGCAATCTCATCGGATCTTTGGCCGCTTATTTCATAGGTTCTTTAGGAGGGAGGAAAATAATCCTTAAATACGGGAAATATTTCTTCGTTTTCCCCGGAGACCTGGAAAGGGCGGAAAAATGGTTTCTGAAATACGGCGGTTTCGGGATATTCTTTTCAAGGATGGTCCTTTTGGTGAGAACCTTCATTTCCCTTCCGGCCGGATGCGCGAAAATGCCTTTGGGGAAGTTTTCCTTGTACACCTTCCTGGGTTCTTTGCCCTGGTCTTTCGTCCTTGCTTACGCCGGCGTTGTAATGGGGGAGAACTGGGACGGCCTTGAATCTTATTTCAGGAAGTTCGACTGGCTGATCTTTTTTCTGGTGCTGGCTTCGCTGATATTTTTCGTTTATAAGCAAATAAAAAGGAAAAAAACATGAAAAAACTGGTGATAGGGAACTGGAAGTGCAATCCCGACTCCTTTGCGGAAGCCGTACGCAACTTCAGGCTTCTGTCCAAAGGAATCAAAGGGAGCAGCCTGAAAAAGGCGGAAGTCGCAATCTGCCCTCCTTTCGCTTTTTTGGCAGGGATTTTCCCAAAAAAGGAAGGCAGGATCAAAGCCGGAGCCCAGAACTGCTTCTGGCAGGAGAGAGGGGCTTTCACGGGAGAAGTGTCGGCTTTGATGCTTAAAAGCCTCAGATGCAAATACGTCATCCTGGGACATTCTGAAAGGCGGGCCTTTTTTTCTGAAACCGACGGGATGGTCAATAAGAAAGTCAAAACCGCCTTGGCCGCCGGCCTCATCCCCGTTATCTGCGTCGGCGAAACCATGAACCAGAGGAAGGAAGGAATAACGAAACAGGTCCTTGAAGAAAAGATCAAGGAAGTGACGAAAGGGGTAAAGAGAAAAGAGGCTGAAAAAGTGGTCCTGGCTTACGAGCCTGTTTGGGCAGTGGGCACAGGGAACGCCTGCCCTGTCCAGGAAGCCCAGAGCATGTGTCTTTTGCTGAGAAGGATATTCGAGAAGATCTACGGCAAGAAAGCTTCCGCAAAAGTTGACATACTTTACGGCGGCAGCGTAGGCGCAGAAAACGCCCAAGGCTACGTGAAGGAAGCGGGATTCAGCGGCCTTTTGGTCGGCGGAGCTTCCTTGAAACCGGCCGAGTTCATAAAGATAGTCGATGCCGTTTCTAGGGTTTGATTTTTCAGATTACATAATATAGGCTAGGTAATCATGAGTCAGATTTTCAGCAACGAGATTTTGGAAGGTGATTTTTTCAATCCCACAAAGGGGAATTTGGCGCTGGAAGCCGCGGTGGGAGAGATAATCTCCTATATGGAAGAGTTTCCTGAAAAGTTTTACGACGTCATCGTCGGCTGCGATTCCTCGTCAGAGGAGCATCCGAATTTCCCCATAGCCGTCGTCGTCTTGAGGCAGGGGAAAGGAGGGAGGTTTTTCCTGAAACGGGTGAATTACCAGCGGAGGAGATTTTTCAGCTGGAAAGAAAGGATCCTGGAAGAAGTCCTGCTTTCCTGCCAGCTTGCCCTGCTGATGAAGGAAAAAATATCCGACCGCGCCAAGAAATCTCATGCAAATTTAGATTACCAGTTCAGATACATCCACGCCGATGTCGGCGAAAACGGCAAGACCAAGGATATGATAAGGGAAGTGGTCGGCCTTATCCGGGGCTCTGGATTCGAGCCCTGCATAAAGCCTGAATCCTTCGCCGCTTCGAACGTGGCTGACAGGTATTCTTGATATGAAAACGAAAACCGGCCGGATAACAATAGCGATGTCCGGGGGAGTGGACAGCTCTGTCGCCGCAGCCCTGTTGAAAAGGGCTGGTTTTAATGTCAAAGGAATGTTTTTCAGACTCCAGAAGCCTTCTATCCAGGAGAAGGAAGCTAGGGCGGCTGCCAAAGCGCTAGCTATCCCTTTCTCAGCCGTCGATTTAAGGAAGGAATTCCAAAGGAAAGTGATCAATCCTTTTTTGAAAGGCCAAAAAAAAGGAATGACGCCGAATCCGTGCGTGGTCTGCAACGAAGAAATAAAATTCAAGGCGCCTTTCAGGTCAGGTGAATTCATGGCCACCGGGCATTATGCCAGGACCTTGAACGGAAGGCTGTTTAAAGGGAAAGACAAAGACAAGGATCAGTCCTATTTCCTTTGGAGGCTTTCCAAAAAGAAACTGGAAAAAGTCATTTTCCCTCTCGGGAACTATACGAAGAAAGAAGCAAGGGCCATGGCAAAGGAGCTCAATCTGCCTTTCTCGGGACAGAAATCGTCGCAGGAGATATGCTTTGTTCCAGGAACCCTCTGCCGGTTCCTTTCAGATCATCTGCCGGTGAAGGAAGGGGAGATAAAGGACAGGGGCGGGAAGATCTTGGGCAGGCACAAAGGCCTTTGGCTTTACACCATAGGCCAGAGAAAAGGGATAGGCCTCCCCAAAGGCCCTTATTACGTCTTTAAAAAGGATTTGGAGAACAATGCCCTGATAGTGACGGGCGATGAAAGGGATTTGTATTCCAAGGAGGCTAAGGTCTGCGATGTAAATTGGATCTCCGGATCTGCTCCTCGATTCCCCTTTAAGGCTTTTGTGAAGGTGAGATACAGGAAAGAGCCAGTTCAAGCAATCCTGGAAAGGCTTCCAAAAGGATGCCTGAGGATCGTTTTTAAATCCGGCCAGAAAGCCTTGACTCCCGGCCAGTCCGCAGTCTTTTATTCAAAGGACGAAGTCATCGGCGGGGGGATTTTGGTTGACCCTTGGGCCGAAAGTATTAAAATAGAATAAAAAGGGAAATTCATGACAAAAAGAAAAACAAAAATTTCAAAGCCGGCAAAGAAGGAAGGGTTCAAGTCTCCGAGGACGAAAATAAAGGTCATCGGGGTGGGCGGAGGAGGAAGCTCCATAGTTTCCGAAATCGCCAAGAGCAAAATCCTCAGGAATATAGACTTCATAGCCGTCAACACGGACGAGCAGGCTTTGAGAAAGATTCCCAAGGAATGCAAAATCCTGAAGATAGGGCAGTCTTTGACCGGAGGACTGGGATGCGGAATGAACGTCGAATTGGGAGAGAAAGCGGCCAGGGAAGCCAAGGAAAAGATAAAAAGCATCCTTGAAGGATCTGATTTCTGCATCCTCATAGCCTCTTTGGGAGGAGGGACGGGTTCTGGAGCTTCGCCCGTCATAGCCGAAATAGCCAGAACCCTTAAAAAAAGCATATTGGGAATATTCACCTTTCCTTTTGACTTCGAAGGGGAGAAGAAAAAGACCGTTGCCAGGAATTCTTTAAGGAAAATGAAGGCCGATCTCAGCGCTTTCAGCACCATCCCGAACGACAGGATATTCCAGATTGCAAGCAAATCCGTTCCCTTAAAGGAGGCCCTTTCGACGATCAACAGGAAAATGGCTTTCAACCTGGAAGGGCTGATGGATATGATCTACAGGGCCGGGCTGATCAATATAGACTGGGCGGATTTCAAAACCGTTCTTGACGGCAGGGGGAAAAGCTGTTTTCTGAACAGGGCAGTGGCAATCGGCGAAGAAAGGGCGGCCAAAGCAGCCGGAGAAGTCGTCCAGAACGTGCTTCAGGAGCAGGAGTTCCAGAAGGCAGACAGGATACTCTTTAACATTGAAGCGGGCAGGGACCTTAAAATGTCTGAAGTCGACCAGATAAGCGGGCTGGTTTTTGCTTCCAACCGGAAAGCGAAGATAATCTTCGGGGTTTCGATGCCCGGCGAAGAAGAGGGGAAAATAGGCATAACGCTGCTGGCCACCAAGAATCCGGAAATTTTCGACAAAAAAATGGAAAACAAGGTTCAGGAAAAGAAAAAGTCGTCAAAGAAGAAAAAGATTTCAAAACAAAAGCAGGAAGAACAGCCGACCAAAGAGGAAGAACCCGGCAATGTCCGGGCCGCAAAGACCAAAAGGAAGAACGCCTTGGCCGTCAAAAAAGAGGAAGAAAAGGAAGAAAAGGAAATTCTGGCTGAGGAAAAAAAATGGGAATTCCCCTCCTTCTTAAGAAAAAATGGATAATATTTTCGACTTGATCATAGTCGGCGGGGGGCCTGCCGGCATAACCGCCGGCATTTATGCTGCCCGCCAGAACCTCAACGCCTTGATGATAACGAAGGACTTCGGAGGGCAGATAAACAAAAAGGCGGTGAAAATCGAGAACTACCCGGGATTTTTCGAGATAAAAGGATCAGATCTGGCGGAAAAACTGAAGGACCATCTCGCTTCCTTCAATTTTCCTTTCGAAGCTGATTCGGTCACGAAGATCGAAAAGAAAGAAGGCCTTTTTTTCGTTAAGACCGGATCTAAAAAAATCTTCAAGGCGAAATCGATGATAATAGCTTCGGGAGCCGATCCCAGGCCGCTTGAAGTTCCTGGCGAAAAGGAATTCACCGGCAAAGGGGTGAGTTACTGCGCTATCTGCGACGGCCCCTTTTTTAAAGACAAGGTTGTGGCCGTGATCGGAGGGGGAAATTCAGCCTTTGAAACATCATTGTCCTTGAGTTCATGGGCAAAGAAAATATACGTGTTTGAATGCTCTCCTAAGGTCCGAGCAGACAAGGCTAACCAGATTCTGCTGGAAAAGACCGGAAAAGCGGAAGTCGCAGTTTCCACCCTGCTCAAGGAGATTAAAGGGAAAAGCGTCGTGAAATCCGTCGTCCTCCAGGAAATGGAAAGCGGAAAAACCTATGAGCTTGAAGTGGACGGGGTTTTCATCGAAGTCGGGCTGATGCCGGCCACTTCTTTTGTAAAAGGATTGGTGGAGTTTTCCGAATGCGACGAGATAAAGATCGATCCTAAAACCTGCGAAACCGAAACCGCCGGTCTTTTCGCCGCCGGGGACGCCAGCGACGTCAGATACAAACAGATATCGGTGGCCTGCGGCGAAGGGGCGAAAGCTGCGTTGTCAGCCATCTCATACCTCGAAAAATTATGATCAAAAAAAGATTTGCGATAGAAAAGGTTTCAGCCAGGGAGATACTGGATTCAAGAGGGAATCCGACTCTGGAAGTGAAGGTCTTTGCCGCCGGAAAGGAATTTTCCGCCGGGGTGCCTTCCGGAGCCTCCACTGGCGAATATGAGGCGGTGGAACTGCGGGACAATGAAAAGAGGTATTCGGGCAAAGGGGTGCTGAAAGCGGCAAGGAACGTCAATGAGATAATCGGGCCGAAGATCGAGGGGCTTGATCCTGCAGACCAGGGGAAAATAGACGGGATTTTGATCAGGATCGACGGAACGAAGAATAAATCAAGGCTGGGGGCAAACGCGCTCCTCGGCGCTTCCCTTGCCGTGTGCCGAGCAGGGGCGGCTTCGAAAAACATCCCCCTTTACAGGCATATTTCCAATCTTGCAGGGTCAGGGCCTTTGAAACTTCCGGTTCCCAGCCTGAACATCATAAACGGCGGGGCCCATGCCGGAAACGACCTCGACATCCAGGAGTTCATGATAGTGCCCAAAGCAAAGGGGTTTTCCAAAATGATGCAGATGTCTTCTGAGACATACCATTGCCTGAAAAAAATCATCAAAGAAAGATATTCTGAATCGGGCGCGAACGTCGGGGACGAAGGGGGATTCGCCCCTTCGCTGAAAGACCCGAAAGAGGCCCTGGATCTGATCATGGCCGCGTTCGAAAGCGCAGGATACAAGGGAAAGATGACGATAGCTCTGGACTGCGCAGCTTCCCAAATTTTCAGGAACGGCAAATATCATATCAACGGCAAGGCATATTCCAAAGAAAAGCTTCTTGAATACTACCTGGGCTTGGCTTTTAAATACCCGATAATCTCGTTTGAGGATCCTTTTGAAGAAAATGACTGGCAGGGATTTTCAATGATGGCAGAAAAAAGCAAAGGCAGATTTTTGGTCATAGGGGACGATCTTTTGGTGACGAATCCGGAAAGGATCAAGACCGCCTTCGGGGAAAAAGCCTGTTCCGGCCTATTATTGAAAGTGAATCAGATCGGAACGGTCACCGAATCAGTCATGGCGGCGAATCTCGCCAAATCTTTCGGTTGGAAAGTCATGGTTTCCCACAGATCCGGAGAAACCTGCGACGACTTCATAGCTGATTTGTCGGTCGGCATTGGCGCTGACTTCATCAAATCCGGGGCTCCGGCCAGGGGAGAAAGGGTCGCCAAATACAACAGGCTCATGGAAATAGAAAAGGAGATTTCAAACCAATGAAGAAAATAATCCTTGTCGTGGCGGACGGACTTGCCGATTCTCCTGTCCCGCAGCTCGGAAACAAGACTCCTCTTGAAGCAGCTGAGACTCCGAACCTTGACCTTCTGGCCGGAAGCGGGGTTCGCGGGCTTGTTCTTCCTTTTTTGCTCAAATCCCAGGAATATCCGTGCTCTGACACGGCCCATCTGGCCCTTTTGGGGTATGACCCTAAACTCTACTATTTAGGCAGGGGCCCTTATGAGGTCGCCGGCATCGGGATAAAACTCAAGGAAGGAGATATTGCTTTCAGAGCCAATTTCGGGACAGTGGACGAATCCCTCAAGGTGGTTGACAGGAGGGCTGGAAGAATGAAGGAAACAGGAGCCTTAGTCAAGATGCTCCAGGGGATTTCCATTGACGGGGTGAGATTCGTAATCAAGAAGTCTTACGGCCACAGGGCCGGCTTGGTTATGCGGGGAAAGAACCTTTCTCCTTGCATTTCAGACGGGGATCCGCACGAGACAGGAGCCAGTATTTCTCCGATCGTCCCTTTGGACAAAAGCAAGGAAGCCAGATTCACCGCCAAAGCCCTTAATTCATATCTTGGAAAGACGCACGATATTTTGAAGAACTGCAGCCTTAACAGATTGAGAAGGAAGCAGGGGAAGCTTGAAGCCAATTACCTTTTAGTCAGGGGAGCCGGTCAAATGAGGAAAACCCCGAGCTTCAAGGAGCTTCATAAATTGAAAGCAGTATGCATAGCCGGCGGAGGGCTGTACAAGGGGATAGGACGCATCCTTGGAATGGAGGTCATTGAAGTCAAAGGAGCCACCGGGCTTCCGGATACTGATCTTAAAGCGAAATTCTCGGCCGCCAAAGCAGCCTTGAAGAAATACGATTTCGTATTCTGCCACATAAAGCCGACTGATAATTTCGCTGAAGACGGGGACTTTAAAGCAAAAAGGAAGTTCATCGAGAAAATTGACAAAAGCATAAAGCCTCTGCTAGGATTAAAAAACGTTTCGGTTGCGGTGACCGGCGACCACGCGACCTGCTGCCTTCTGAAAAGGCACTGTCTTGAGCCCGTCCCTGTCCTGATATCAGGACTCAGGAAAACGAGAAAGGCGGGAAAATTTTCGGAATCCGGATGCAAAAACGGAGAATTGGGGAAATTCAGGCAGATAAAATTAATGTCAATGATAAAAAAATATGCTTCAAAAGATAAAGAATAATTTGCCAGTTGCCTTAATTGCAGCAGCCCTTATCGTCGCAGGCGCTTTGGTTTTCACCGCCATTTTTGGGAAGGAAAAAAACGTCCTTACCGCCCAGGAAGCGGCTGAAAAAGCCATCAGTTACATCAACGCCTATCTGGTGGCAGAGGGGTCAGAAGCCACTTTGAAGGAAGTGGCCGAAGAAAAAGGGCTGTACAAGTTCGTTCTCACCTTGGGAGCCAATGACTTCACTTCATACGTGACCAAGGACGGCGCTTTCCTTTTCCCGGATCCGCCCATAAACATGGAAGAGGAAATCGAAGAAAGCAACGAAGAGGAAGCGGTTGAAGCCGAAGTTCCGGACGTGAAGCTCTTCGTTATGAGCTACTGCCCATACGGGCTTCAGGCCGAAAAGGGGTTCTTGCCCGTTTACGACCTTTTGAAGAATAAGGCTGACATGGCCGTCTATTTCGTGGATTACATAATGCACGGCAAAAAGGAGATAGATGAAAACCTGAACCAATACTGCATCCAGAAAGAGGAAGCGGGCAAATATTCCTCTTACCTGTCCTGCTTTGTCGTCTCTGGCAGCGCAGAAGAGTGCTTCCAGACGGCCGAGATAGACGTCAATAAAATAGGGGCGTGCGTCGCCGCCGCTGACCAGGAATTCAAGATAACGGAAAAATACAACGACCAGTCCACCTGGAGGCAGGGCACTTACCCGCTGTTCGAGGTGCATTCCGGGCTTAACGAAGAATACGGGGTGCAGGGCTCCCCGACCTTGGTTATAAACGGCAAGGTGGTCAGCGTGAGCAGGGACCCTGAAAGCATCAAGAACGCGGTCTGTTCGGCCTTTGTCGAACAGCCCGAGGAATGCCAGCAGACCCTTTCTACTTCCGTCCCATCTGCCGGTTTCGGCCAGGGTGAAGGCGATTCCAGCAGAGGAGGGTGCGGATAATTATTTGCGGTTTCTCAAGCAAAAAACGGGGATAGCCCCGTTTTTTGAGTCCTTGTTCGAACTATTTTATTCTGATATTCTTAAAGAACGGTTATGGGGAAGTTTTCGAAAAATGTGTTAGAATATTGGAAACGGATAATTTAAAAATTCCATGGCAAAAGTAAAAGTATATTCCACTCCGGTTTGCCCCTACTGCGTGACCGTAAAATGCTTTCTGACCAAGCACGGCATTGAATTCCAGGAAATCAACGTTGCCGAAGACGAAGAGGCCAGGAACGACATGGTCGAAAGGACCGGCCAGATGGGAGTTCCCGTCGTCGAAATCGACGGCCAGATGATAATCGGCTTCGACAAGGCTAAAATTTCCGAGCTTTTAAGCATCAAAGAATAATTCGAATAAAAAAACACTATGATCAAAATAGCGATCAACGGATTAGGAAGGATAGGCCGCCCGGTTTTCCGGAAGATAATGGACACCGTGTCCGATCTTGAGGTGGCGGCCGTCAACGATCTTGCCGAACCAAAAGTCTTGGCCCACCTTTTGAAGTACGATTCGATCTACGGGATCTATGACAAAGAAGTGAAAGCCAAGCCCGACAGCCTTGAAGTCGAAGGGGCAAAAGTCAGGGTGTTTGCGGAAAAAGACCCGGCCGATCTTCCCTGGAAGGAAATGGGAATAGACATCGTCCTTGAATGCACAGGAGCTTTCAGGGATATTAAAGGGGCTGGAAAGCACATAGCGGCCGGGGCCAAATACGTGGTCATTTCCGCTCCTGCCAAAGACCAGGAAATACCGACGTTCTTGCTTGGGATCAATGCCGAGAGATTCGACCCGGCAAAAGACAGAATCATAGACATGGGCTCTTGCACCACCAACTGCTTGGCCCCGGTGGCCAAGGTCATCCACGAGAAATACGGGATAAGGAAGGGATTCATGACCACGGTCCACAGCTACACGAACGACCAGAGGATTCTGGATTTGGCTCACAGCGACCTGAGGCGCGCCAGGGCGGCCGCCTTGAACATAATCCCGACGACGACCGGAGCGGCGAAAGCGATCGGAAAGGCCATACCCGGCCTGCAGGGGAAGCTGGACGGATTGGCTTTGAGAGTTCCCACTTCCACTGTCTCCATCATCGACCTTGTCTGCGAGCTGGAAAAGGATACTTCGGCCGAAGAGCTGAACTACGTCCTCAAGAAAGCTTCAGAAGAGAAGGATATGAGGGGCATACTGGGAGTGGAAGACAAGGAACTCGTTTCTTCCGATTACAAAGGGAACAGCTATTCTTCAATCGTGGATTCATCTTCCACCATGGCCAACAAGAATCTTATCAAGATCCTTGCCTGGTATGACAACGAATACGGATACGCCTGCAGGCTGGCTGAACTTGCCGCATTCATCGGGAAAAAAATATAAAGCAAAAGATCTATGCCCGGCCAGCTCGGGCGAATTTATTTACAATGCCTTTGATCGGTTTTGAAAAAAGCGTCAAGCTTTTGAAACAATACGGGTTTCCGGTCGCGAAGACGAAAATGGCAGAATCTTTGAAGGAGGCCATGGTTTTCGGCAAGAAGACAGGTTTTCCTTTGGTCCTTAAGGTTTTTTCCCCGAATATTCTCCATAAGAGCGATGTCGGAGGAGTGAAAACCGGCATCAAGGACGAAAAAGAGCTCAAAAAAGCTTTTGAAGCCATTTCCAAGCTGGGCAAGGTATTGATTCAGGAAGAGGTGAAAGGGACGGAAATGTCTTTGGGGATGAAAAAGGATCCCGCTTTCGGTCCGGTTCTGATGGCCGGGCTCGGCGGCATCTTCGTCGAAATCCTGAAAGACGTGTCTTTCAGGATAGCTCCGGTGACCAGGAAAGAGGCCCTTGAAATGATGAAGTCCCTGAAGGCCTGGCCGGTTTTGCAAGGCTGCAGGGGAAGGAAGGGGATGAACGTCCAGGCTTTAGCCGACATATTGTTCAAGCTTTCCGAGCTTTCTCTAAAGGAGGAAAACATAAAGGAGATCGATTTCAATCCGGTGATGGTCGATGAAAAAAAAGCGAAGATTGTGGATTTCAAATTTTTGGCATGAATGATTTAAGCAGAATATTCAATCCCAAAAGCCTGGCTGTGATAGGGGCGAAACCTGAAAAAGGGTCGGTAGGATGGGGCTTGATGAAAAATGCGCTGGAAGGAAAAGAAAGGAGGAAGGTTTTTGCAGTGAACCCTTTCAGAAATAATGTTTTGGGAGAGAAGACATTCTCTTCCGTGCTTGACGTTCCGGGACGAGTCGACCTTGCAATCGTAGCCGTTCCGGCAAAATCGGTTTTGAAAATCGTTTCCGAATGCTGCCGGAAGCAAACAGGAGGGATCGTCGTCATATCCAGCGGATTTGCGGAAATAGGCGAAAAAAAACTTCAGAACGATATTTCAGACCTGGCCGGAAAGAACAACATCCCTTTGATAGGTCCGAATTGCTTGGGGATAATAAGGCCGGGATCAGGATTAAACGCCAGCTTCGCCCCTGTCTCTCCGAAAGATGGGGAGATAGCCGTGATATCCCAGTCAGGAGCTCTGCTGGATTCCATAATTGACAGATCTTTGTCGGAGAACTACGGATTTTCCGGCTTGGTCTCATACGGGAACGGTGCCGGGCTCGGCATGAACGATTTTCTTGATTGGTTCGGCCGCGACCAGAAAACCAAAGCGATCGTCCTTTACCTTGAAGGGATCGAAAAAGGCAGGGAGTTCTTGAGAATTTCCAAAAAGATTTCCATGGAAAAACCGGTTTTGGTCTTGAAGGCCGGGAAAACAACGGCCGGAAAGACAGCCGTTTCCACCCACACCGGATCCTTGGCCGGAAGCTACGACATTTATAAAGCCGCATTCAAACAGGCCGGGCTGATAGAATGCGAAACCCTTGAAGAAGTTTTCGATTCAGCCAAGGCGTTGGCCTGGCAGCCTCGCATCAAGAACGGCATTGCCATAGTCACGAACGGAGGGGGATACGGGGCTCTGGCGGCTGATTACTGCACTGACTCCGGAATAATGATTTCTAAGTTTAATGACGAAACAAAAGAGAGGATTAAGGCCTTAATGGCGATGCATCCTTTCTTTTCTTTGGCAAACCCCTTGGATATTTTAGGCGACGCTCCGGCTGAAAGATACAGAGCCGCAGTTGCCTGCCTTTTAGACCAGGATGACATCAACGGCTTGATAGTCATGCAGACCCCGCAGATAATGACTGAAACGGAAAAAAGTGCTAAAATGATAGCTAAAGCCGCAAAAAAACATCCTCGAAAAGCGATAGTCTGCGTCCTGTCGGGAGGAAAGCTGTCCTTGCCAGGGATGAAAATTTTAGAGATGAATCACATTCCAGCCTATTCTGATCCGAAGAGAGCAGTAACGGCCATAAGGAATCTGATTAAATGATTTATGCCAAAATACGTTTATGTTTTCAGCCAGAGGAAAGCTGAAGGATCTTCGAAAATGAAAGAGGTCTTGGGCGGAAAAGGAGCCGGACTCGCTCAGATGGCCAGGCTCGGCCTTCCCATACCGCCTGGCTTCACAGTTTCCACAGAAGCTTGCGTCCATTTCTACAAGAACAATTATACCTTCCCTTCCGGCCTGAAAGCGGAGGTTGAAAAGGCCTTGAAAGAGGTCGAAAAGGAAAAGGGATCCAGCTTCGGGGATTTGGAAAATCCGTTGCTGGTTTCAGTAAGGTCCGGCGCCAGGATTTCCATGCCAGGCATGATGGACACTGTTTTGAACCTGGGAATGACAGATGAAATAGCCGAAGCCTTAGCTGAAAAAGAGCCCAGGTTCGCCTGGAATTCATATTGGAGGTTTATTTTCATGTTCGCCGACGTGGTGATGGGAGCTTCCAAGGACGACTTGAACGAAGTGCTGGAAGCGGTGAAAAAGAGAAAAGGGGTGAAAGAGGATGTCAAGCTTTCGGCCAAAGACTGGGAAGAGATATCCGGGAAGCTGAAGATCAGGGTAAAAAAGCTCACCGGGAAAAGCATTCCCCAGGATCCTGCAGAGCAGCTCTGGATGGCGATATCCGCAGTTTTCAAATCCTGGAACAATCCCAGGGCAGTCACTTACAGGAAGCTGAACAGGATTCCCGACGAATGGGGGACGGCCGTGAACGTCCAGTCAATGGTTTTCGGAAATTTGAACGACAGGTCGGCCAGCGGGGTGGGATTCACCAGGAATCCGGCCACCGGGGAAAACAGGCTGTACGGGGAGTTCCTCATCAGGGCCCAGGGAGAGGACGTGGTGGCCGGCATCAGGACTCCTGAACCCATAGAAAAGATGAAGAATCAGTTCGCTTCCTCTTACAAGGAGCTGGCTAAAATAGCCGGATCTCTTGAAAAATACTACAGGGACATGCAGGATATCGAGTTCACCGTTGAAAACGGAAAGCTGTGGATGCTGCAGACCAGGACCGGCAAAAGGAGCATTCAGGCCGCAGTCAAGATAGCATTGGACCAGGTCAAAGAAGGGCTCGTTTCCAGGAAGGAAGCATTGCTGAGGATAGACCCCAATCTCATTGAAGGGCTGTTCAAGCCGAGGTTCGACCAGAGCGCCAAGAAAGAATGCCTGGCCAGGGGCCTGGTAGCTTCTCCGGGAGCAGCGGTCGGGGAAATAGTCTTCGATCCTGAAGAAGCCCAGAAGATTTCCAAGGAAGGGAGAAGCGTTATTTTAGTCAGAGTCGAGACTTCCCCTGAGGACATCCACGGCATCGCTGTCTCGGAAGGGGTGCTGACCGCCAGGGGCGGGTTCACCAGCCATGCGGCTTTGGTCACAAGGGCCATGGGCAAGCCGGCAGTGGTCGGGTGCGAGAAAATGCAGGTTGACTACAAAAAAGGGGTGCTTAAGGCCGGCGGGAAAGTTTTTAAAAAGGGGAGCTATATTTCAATAGACGGCGCGACCGGAGAGGTGTTTTCCGGCAAGGTTCCGACCATCGCCTCGAAAAGCGGCGGTCAATTGGCCAGCATTTTGGAATGGGCCGATGAAGTGAGGAAGATGGGAATTTACGCCAATGCCGACACGCCCGGAGACGCCAGGAAAGCCAGGGAGTTCGGGGCCGAAGGCATAGGCCTTTGCAGGACAGAGCACATGTTCTTCGAAGAGAGCAAATTGGACGCCTTCCAGCAGATGATCCTCGGGAACGACAAAAAGGAAAGGGAAAGCGCTTTGAAGAAGATTCTTCCCTTGCAGAAGGGGGATTTTATAGAGATATTCAAGGAGATGCATGGCTTGCCCGTGATAATAAGGCTGCTGGATCCTCCTTTGCACGAGTTTTTGCCGAAAGGGGAAAAGGAAATGAAGGACCTTTCAAAAATTTCCGGAATCCCTTATAGGGATATTAAATCCAGGACGGAATCCCTGAAGGAGACCAATCCCATGCTCGGGCACCGCGGATGCAGGCTAGGGATCACCTACCCTGAAATCTACGAGACCCAGGCGAAAGCCATAATGGAAGCGGCCTGCGGTTTGGCGAAGAAAGGGGTGAAGGTCATCCCGGAAATAATGATCCCCCTGGTGATCGATCTGAAAGAGTTCAGAATTTTGAAAGACCTGATCAAAAAAGTCTGCGAAGAGACCCAGCAGGAATACGGCCTGAAGCTGAAGTACAAGATAGGGACCATGATAGAGACTCCGAGAGCGGCCCTGATGGCCGGCCAGATCGCAAAGGAGGCGGAGTTCTTCTCCTTCGGAACGAATGACCTCACCCAGACCGCCCTGGGAATCTCCAGGGACGACGCCGGAAGCTTCCTTCCTTCTTATTTGGAAGCGAAGATATTCGACAAGGATCCGTTTTTGAGCGTCGACCAGGAAGGGGTAGGGCAGCTGTTCATCTCGGCCAATAAAGAAGGGAGAAAAGCAAGGAAAGACATTGAAATCGGAGTCTGCGGAGAGCACGGAGGGGATCCCGATTCCATCTATTTTTTCCATAAGACAGGGCTCAATTACGTGAGCTGCTCTCCTTTCAGGGTTCCGGCAGCAAGGCTTGCTTTGGCGCAGGCCGAACTCAAAAATCAATGAAAAAAAGCAATTCCCGGAAAAACATCCTTTGGTTCAAAAGCCTTTCTTTGAAGGACGTGAAGCTGGTGGGAGGAAAAAACGCTTCCTTGGGAGAGATGTATTCTGCAATGGCCAAAAAAGGAGTGAACGTCCCTGACGGGTTTGCATTGACGGCCCGGGGATACAGATACTATTTGAAGGCCAATAAGATAGAAAAGGAACTGGAAAAAGCGTTTTCTGAGATGAAAAAGGGGAATTTGGAGAGCCTGCAGAAAACCGGTGAAAAGGCGAGATCCCTCATCCTCAAAGGAAGTTTTCCCAAGGATTTGGAAAGGGACATTTTGAAGAGCTATAAGAAGCTTTCCGAAGAATACAGGCAAAAAGAGGCGGACGTTGCAGTAAGGTCGTCTGCGACCGCAGAAGACCTGCCTTCGGCTTCTTTTGCCGGACAGCACGAAACCTATTTGAACGTGTCAGGAGGCGAGGCGTTGCTGGAAGCTGTCAAAAAATGCATGGCTTCCTTGTTCACGGACAGAGCCATTTCCTACCGGGAGGAAAAGAAGTTCGACCATCTGAAAATAGCCTTGTCAGTTGGGGTGATGAAAATGGTGAGGTCGGATTTGGCTTCTTCCGGGATCATGTTCACTTTGGACACGGAAACAGGATTCAAGAACGTCATTTTGATAAACTCCATCTGGGGAATCGGAGAGATGATAGTGAAAGGGAAGATAACTCCGGACCAATTCTACGTTTTCAAACCGACTTTGAAGGAAGGAAAAGAAGCCATAATCGTAAAGAACTTGGGAAGGAAAAGCAGGAAATACGTTTACGGAGCTTCCGGAGGGCTGAAAGAGCAGAACGTGTCTGATTCTCAGCAGATGAAGTTTTCCTTGACGGACAAGGAGATCCTGACTTTGGCCGACTGGGCGCTCAGGATAGAGGATCACTATTCCAAGGAGGCGGGGAGATGGCAGCCTCAGGACCTTGAGTGGGCCAAGGACGGCAGGACGGGAAAGCTTTTCATAGTCCAGTCAAGGCCGGAAACGGTGCACGCCATCAAGAGCGGAAGATTTTACGAAGAATACGTCATTAAGACGAAAAAGAAGCCCATCCTCAAAGGGGTGGCGGTCGGAGACAAGATAGGAATGGGAAGGGTGAGGATAATCCAAGACGTTTCAAAGATAAACCAGTTCAGGGAAGGGGAAGTTCTGGTGACCAAGATGACCGATCCCGACTGGGTCCCAGTGATGAGCATGGCTTCTGCCATCGTCACCGAAGAAGGTGGCAAGACCGCTCATGCGGCCATCGTCAGCAGGGAATTAGGGGTGCCTGCCATCGTCGGGGTGAAAGGCGTTTTCGAAACCCTCAGGAACGGGGAGACGATAAGCGTGGACTGCACCCAGGGCCTGGACGGGAAGATCTATTCGGGAAAAATCCCTTTCAAGATAAACAGGTATGATTTGAAAGAAGTCCCAAAGCTGAAAACGAAGATAATGGTCAACATAGGGGCGCCGGATTCCGCTTTCAAGACATCTTTCCTTCCGGTCCAGGGAGTGGGGCTTGCCCGCGAGGAATTCATAATCGCAGACAAGATAAGGGTCCATCCCCTGGCCCTTTACCATTTCAACAAGATCAAGGACAAGAAGCTGAGGAAAGAAATAGAGGAAATAACGGCTGAGCACAGGGACAAAAAGGAGTTTTTCGTCAAAGAGCTCGCCGAAGGCATAGGCCAGATCGCGGCCGCTTTTTGGCCGAACGAGGTGATAGTGAGGTTCTCTGACTTCAAGACCAACGAATACGCCTCTCTGGTCGGAGGGAAGAAATTCGAGCCTGAAGAATCGAATCCCATGATCGGCTGGAGGGGAGCTTCAAGATATTATGACGAAGCTTTCAAACCCGCCTTCCAGATGGAATGCAGGGCCATTAAAAGGGTCAGGGAGGTCTTCGGCTTGAGAAACGTTTCGGCAATGGTTCCTTTCTGCAGGACGCCCGAGGAAGGAAAGAAGGTGGTTAGCCTCATAAGGAAGTACGGCCTGGGCAAGGAGCTTAAAACGTACGTCATGTGCGAAATTCCTTCCAATGTCATCCTGGCAGAGCAATTCCTAGAGATTTTCGACGGAATGAGCATTGGCTCAAACGACCTGACTCAGCTGGTTTTGGGGATAGACAGGGACAACGCCAAGTTGGCTCCGATCGGGGATGAAAAGAACGAGGCCGTCAAAGAGATGATAAGGGAGGTGATCAGGATCTGCAGGAAGAAAAAGAAGTACTGCGGAATCTGCGGCCAAGCTCCCTCCGATTTCCCGGATTTCGCTCAGTTTTTGATGAAAGAAGGTATAGAGAGCATGTCCTTGAATCCGGACACGGTCATCAAGACCATATTGAGCTTAAAGAAGCGGGGTTCTGGAAATCCGCCCGAAAGGGGTTGACGCGGATTGATTTATTTGTTATCTTATTTTTGTTTGATGAATTTTTCCAAAAAAGCGAATACAATACAGAAAACAGGCCGGGTGGTTGAAACTCTTCCCGGAACTTTGTTCAGGGTGGAAATGGAAGACGGTTCCGTCATCTTGGGCCATCTGGCAGGGAGACTTAGGATACACCGCATAAAGATACTCCCCGGGGACAGGGTTCAGGTGGAAATGACGCCTTACGACCAGACCAAGGGAAGGATAGTCTATCGGGGGAAGTGATCGGCTCTGCGGGTATTTTTTTAAAACAGAATGAAAGTTCAGGCATCAGTAAAAAAAATTTGCAAGAACTGCAAAATCGTCCGACGCAAAGGACGAGTTTATGTGATCTGCAAAATTGCAAAGCATAAGCAGAGGCAGGGCTAAAAACATATGGCAAGGATCGCAGGGATAAACATACCGGACAACAAGCAAATAGAAATCGCTTTGACCTACATATACGGAATAGGCCGCCCTTTGAGCAGGAAGATTCTGTCCGATACGAAGATCAATCCCACTGTCAGGGCGTCAGACCTGAAGCCGGACGAGCTGGGCTTGCTGCGAGACGAGATCGAGAAGAAATACAGGATCGAAGGGGATTTGAGAAGGGATAAGATGAGGAACATAAAGAGGCTGAAGGATGTGGGCAGCTGGCGCGGTTCAAGGCACGCCAAAGGCCTTCCGACAAGGGGGCAGAGGACGAAAACCAACAGCAGAACCGTCAGGGGAAACGTAAGAAAAACGGTCGGGTCGGGAAGAAAACCGGCAGCGACTCCTACATAGGAAACAATTATGGGTAAAAAAAGAATAGCTTCACAAACAGAAGAAGAACTCCTGAAAGAGAACGAGAAGATGGAGAAAAAATCGGGGAAGGAAATGAAAATAGAGACGCCCAAGATAAGGGAGGCCAAGGTTTACATTTCTTCCTCATACAACAATACGACGGTTTCTTTGGCTGACATGAAAGGGAACGTCCTGGGATGGTCTTCGGCCGGAAAAATAGGGTTCAAGGGGTCGAAGAAAGCCACTCCTTTCGCCGCTTCCAAGGTGGCTGAAACCATCGTCCAGACGGCCCAGAAAATAGGAGTGGGGAAAATCCACGTTTTTATAAAAGGGGTCGGATCCGGAAGGGATTCGGCCTTGAGATCCTTGGCAGCCAAGGGATTGGAACTGGCGGCTATAAAGGATATAACGCCGATCCCGCACAACGGGTGCAGGCCGCCCAAGCCGAGAAGGGTTTAATTTTGAACACGCAAAATGACGGATAAAAAATGCAAAATCTGCAGAAGGATGGGAGCCAAGCTGTTTTTAAAAGGGGAGAGATGCCTTTCTCCGAAATGCTCCATACTCAAAAAATCCTACCCTCCCGGGTCCAAAGGGAAAAGGAGACCCAAGCCATTGTCTGAATACGGAAAAGAGCTCCAGGAAAAGCAAAAGATAAAGAACTGGTACAACCTGAGCGAAACCCAGTTCGGGAAATATGTAAAAGACACGCTGAAGAAAAGGAAGACAATCGACAACCCTTCCGAAGTTTTGATACAGAAGATGGAGAAGAGGCTCGATAACGCGATTTTCAGGCTGGGCCTGGCCCCTTCTCATCCCCAGGCAAGACAGATGGTCTCCCATAAGTATTTCATGGTGAACGGCAGGGTGACGAACATCCCTTCATACGACCTTAAAAAAGGAGACAAGATCAGCCTCCATGCGGGAGTGGAGAAGAGGAATATTTTCAAATCCATAAAAGCCGGGGCCAAAAAGAGCGCGCCGCCTTCTTGGCTTAAACTCGACAAGGACAAAGTGGAAGCCCAGGTTGTCGGCAATCCGACTCTGGAGGAAGTCGCTCCTCCCGGAGAAATTTCCGCAATCTTTGAATTCTTTTCAAGGTAAAAGCGGATTTGCAGTGCGGCCTCTTTTCTTCCGCATTGATCCGCAAACTATAATCAAAAAATATGATATTACTGCCATCACAGCCGAAAATAACGGAAAAGGAAGGGAATTCAGCTTCCTTTGAGATAGAGGGCCTTTACCCGGGCTACGGCGTCACCGTTGGGAATTCGATAAGAAGGGTTCTGCTTTCCTCGCTTGAGGGGGCCGCGGTCACTAGTGTCAAAATCAAGGGGGTCCAGCACGAATTTTCGACTATTCCCGGGATCAAAGAGGACGTCATAAACATACTGCTCAATCTGAAGCAGCTGAGATTCAAAGTCTGGAGCGAAGAACCCCAGAGCATAGTCTTGTCCGCAAAAGGGGAAAAGCAGGTCAAAGGCTCCGATTTCAAGCTTCCTGCGCAGGTTGAGCTTATGAACAAGGACGCCAAGATCTGCACTCTGACTTCCAAATCTTCCCAGCTGGAAATGGAAATTCTTGTCGGGAAAGGAATGGGTTATGAGCCGGTGGAAAGGAGGAAAAAGGAAAAGCTGGCCATAGGGGAGATTCCCTTGGATGCCATTTACAGCCCGGTGCGAAAAGTGAGTTTCAGCGTGGAGAATATGAGGGTCGGGGAAAGAACCGACTTTGACAGGCTGAAGATGGACATCGAGACCGACGGGACCTTGAGCCCGGAGACGGCCATGGCCAAGGCAGCCGAAATACTGATCAACCATTTTGATCTTGTCAAAAACGCTTTTCCTGAAGAAAAACCCAAGGAAAGGGATGCTGCTGGAAAGGAAGAAAAAGACGCGGCCAAGACCAAAATTGAAGAGATGAAGATTTCCACCAGGACCATCCATGCCTTGGAGAATAATAATATAAAGACGGCCGGAGGGCTGGCAAGGAAATCAGAAGAAGACATCCTGGCTCTAGAGGGCATGAGAGAGGAAGGGTTAAAGGAGATAAAAAAGGCGCTGAAAAAGCTCGGGTTTGAGCTAAAGAAATGAGGAAGAGGAAAATAGGCAGAAAATTCAGCAGGGAATCGGCTCAGAGAAAGGCTTTGCTTAAAAGCCTGGTTCAGTCTTTGATACTCAATGAAAAAATGAAAACCACGGAAGCCAAAGCCAAGGAAGCAAGGAGGGCGGCAGAGAAAGCTGTCACCACGGCCAAGAAGAACAGCGTTTCCGCGAAACGCCAGCTGGCCAAGCTTTTTTCCAGCCAGACGGTGAAGAAACTGACGGACGAGCTCGCTCCCAGATACAAGGAAAGAGCCGGAGGATACACGAGGATAATCAAACTGGGCCGCCGAAGATCGGATGCCGCCAGAACGGCAATAATTGAATTTCTAAAATAAGATGAAAAGGGAAACTCATTCAATAGACGCGAAAAACAGGAATCTGGGCAGACTGGCGGTGGAGATATCTCTTCTGCTCAGAGGGAAAGGGAGACCCGGATTTGCGCCTAATATCGACCAGGGCGATTTCGTCGAGGTCAAGAATGCCGGTGAAATTGTCGTCACCGGGAAGAAGATGGAATCCAAGGAATATTACCATCACACAGGATATATGGGGACATTGAAAAAAACGACTTTAGGAAAGATCATCAAGGAAAAGCCGACGGAAGCTCTGAGGAAAGCGGTTTTCGGAATGCTTCCCGACAACAAATTAAGAGCCAGGCAGATGAAAAGGCTGCTGTTCAAATAAAATTATGCCAGTCAAAACAGCTGTAAAAAAACCCGCAGTCAAAAAAGCGGCTCCCAAGAAAAAGCCGGTTTTGAAAGCGGTTGAAGAAGACAAGAAGGAATCCAAGTATTTCAAAGCGACCGGCAGGAGAAAAACCTCCATTGCCAGCGTCAGGCTTTGGACCAAAGGGGACAAAGTGATCACTGTCAACCAGAAGCCTTACACCGAATATTTCCCTGGAAAGCAATTGCAGCAGATAGTCTTTTCTCCTTTAGAGAAAATGAACTGCGAAGACAAATTCAACGTCCAGATTCTAGTCAGGGGCGGGGGAATTCATTCGCAGGCTGAAGCCGCAAGGCACGGAATATCCAGAGCCTTAGTGGAGTTCAACCAGGATTTCAAAAAAAGGCTGAGAAAAACGGGATACCTGACAAGGGATCCCAGAATGAGAGAAAGGAAGAAATTCGGGCTGAAAAGAGCAAGAAGAGCTCCTCAGTGGAGGAAGAGATAAGGTTTGAAGAGGAAAACCCGGGGTTCTGCCCCGGGTTTTTGATATTTATTAAAGCTGTTGACAATATCTTTAGATATGCTATAT
>CAYVNG010000001.1:0-83453 GCA_964452875.1 uncultured Candidatus Saccharibacteria bacterium | reverse complement strand
ATAGGAAGAATTGTTTTTTTCATCGTTTTTTAAAAATCGCCTTCCTTATCTCTATTACACCAGAAAAACAGAAAAACTTCAAGCCGTCTGCAAGTTGGAGAAGGGATTGTTCGTCTTTCGCCTCAAGCACGTCTCTTATCAAGGATATGAGTGCTTTCGAAAGCATGATCACTCCTATGCCTATGGCCGTGTAAATCAGCGTCTTTTTCCCTTTTTCGAGCTTGGCAGGATCTCCTCCGGCGGTCATTTTAAAAAATCCTCCTACCAGGAACATTGCCGGAGCGAAGGCTATGGACAGCCACCAAATGAAGTTGATGATCTTGTTGACGAGCTCGACTACCGTCTTGGGCGAAATGGGATTGGGCAAATCAGTTTCCGAAGCGTCCCCTCCGCCAGTCGTCCCTCCTCCGCTGATGATGATCCCTCCGTCTCCTCCGTCTCCGCCGTCACCCCCGTTTCCTCCGTTCCCACCATTACCTCCGTTGTCTCCTTGACATTCTGAAGTATCAAAAGTGCAATAACTGCTGCATAACAAGGTCCCTCCGGAAAAACCGAAATCGTCGCAGTTTTTTCCTCCAAGATCAGAACCATCGCACTGTTCTTCCCCTTCTTTTACTCCGTTAAGATTGCAGATTGAAGAAACATCTTCGCAGACTTTATCAAAGACGCATTTTACCGATCCTCCAGAACATTCGCCTCCCTGGCATCCTCCGGGCCCGCAAACGTATTCCTTTTCTTCAGGATCGCAATTCCCTCCGCCGCAATCTTTTTCCTGCCAGCTGCAGGAAACCGCAGATTCTTTGCATTTTCCATTTTCGCACTCAAGCCCTGAACAACAATCGCCTCCACCGCAGGCTTCTCCTTCTTCTTTACATCCTGAAGGATCTGCAATGCACACGCTATTTTCGCAAAATAAAGAAGCGCATTCCAAATCGCAAACGCAATAATCCCCGTTTTCCGCCTTAAGACCGGCGCTGCAACATTTTTTTGTTTCCTCGTCGCAAAGGATATAAGAATTAGGACAACATTCAAGAGATTCGCAACTTCCTCCCCTTGTACTGCAAGGATTTACGCATTTATTATCATAACAAATACCGTTATTAGAACATTCTTCGTCGCAACGGCAGAAAGATCCGCTGCTCAAATTCAAACTCGGATCGCAAGCTTTTACGCAGTGCATTCCTTCACATTCAAACCCTGAACAGCATATGAACCCGAGGCTATCACTGCAAAGACTTCCTTCCGACCCGCACTGTCCGAAAGCATCTTCTGCAAAGAAGAAAAAAGAGAGAGAAATCGAAAACAGAAAAAGGAAAGTTTTTGCGCCTTTACTTTGAAAAAAGAAGGGCATAATGGTAATCTCCTGCCGGGATTTCTTTTTTAAATTCGAATCCCGCCTCTTTCGCCATCTTTTTCACTTCTTCTTCAGACAGTCTTTTTTCTTCAGGCCCCATGGCAGGCTCTTTTTTCCAGTCAACCACCAAAACCTCTCCCCCTTCCCTGAGCACCCTTGCCCCTTCCTTGAGGATCTTTTGAGGCTCGTCTGCTTCAAACAGAAGGTTGGTCATTAAGACCAGGTCAAGAGAATTTGAAGCCAAAGTCGAGCCCTTTTCCGTTTCCACGTCGGAATTGATCGTCTGGATGTTGAAAATCTTCTGCGATCTCGCTTTCGCCTCCAAGACGGAAAGGGCGTGCGAAATCAGGTCTATGGCGTAAATCTTGCCGCGGTCGATTCTTCTGGCTAAAGGCAAAACCCAGCCACCTGACCCCGAACCGAAATCAGCGGCGATCGTTGCGTCCTTTATCTTCACTTTCGCTAAAATCTCAGAAGGATTCAGGAAATTCATATGCTCCTTCCATATATTATATGGCTAAATGGCGGCAAAAGACACTATTTTGTCCGAAGCGTCAAGCTTCATCACCCTTACTCCCTGGGTGATCCTCTTTAAGATGGAAACCGTGCCTATTTTCAGCCTTATAACCTGGCCTTTCTGGGAAATGACGATCAAATCCTCTTCGGAACTGCCCACCACTTTGAATCCCACTATTTCCCCGGTCTTGGGGGTTATCTTGGCTGCTTTCACTCCGGACCCTCCCCTGCCTTGGGTTTTAAACTCAGAGAAATCAGTCCTTTTTCCAAAGCCCTTGTCGGTCAAGAAAAGCAGATACTGCTTTTCTCTCTTTGCTTCTACACTTGAAGGATGGATTACTTCCATGCCGACAACCTGGTCCCCTTTAGCGAGCCTTATGCCCTTTATTCCCGAGGCCGTCCTTCCCATCGACCTTATGTTTTTTTCCCTGAACCTGATGGCCTGCCCTTTTTCAGTGGCCAGAATCATCTCGTCTTGGCCGGTGGTCTTGGCCACGCTCTTCAATTCGTCTCCCTTCTTCAAGGTTATGGCTATCAGACCGGATTTCCTGACGTTCTTGAAGTCTTCAAGAGGGGTTTTCTTGACGATTCCCTGCTTTGTAGCCATTGCCAGGAATTTGGTCTCCTGGTCTTCTTTTCCGAGAGAAAACAGGGCCAGAACCTTTTCCTGCGGGGATATTTCCAAAAAGTTCAGAAGCCCCCTTCCTTTGGCCACCCTCGTGGCTTCCGGAATCTCGTAAACCGGAACTTGGAAGACTTTGCCCGAATCCGTGAAGAACAGAAGATTGTCGTGGGTCTGGGCGGAAAGAAAGTGTTCGACAATGTCGTCCCCGACGGTCTTTAAGCCCAAGAACCCTTTTCCTCCCCTCTTTTGGTTTTTATAGAAAGAAGGATTGACCCTTTTGACATATCCGCCCCTGGTCAGGGTGATGATGGTCTCTTCCTGGGGTATCAGATCCTCTTCTGAAAATTCCCCTGCCTTCTGAGCAAAAACCTTAGTCCTCCTTTCGTCTCCGAAAACTTGTTTCAAGGAAATGAGCTCTTTCTTGATCAAGGCCTTCACCTTCTGAGGGCTTTTCAGGATGGCGGTGTACTCCTTTATCTTCAGTTTCAGCTCCTTGAGCTCTTCTTCTATCTTTTTTCTTTCAAGCTTGGCTAAGGCGGAAAGCTTGGTTTCCAAAATGGCGTTGGCCTGGATCTGAGTCAGCTTGAAGCGCTTCATCAAATTCTTTAAAGCGGTCGGCCTGTCTTCGGAAGCCCTGATGGTCTTTATGACAGCGTCGATGTTGGAAAGGCATTTGTGCAGACCCTCCAAGATATGGGCCCTTTCCTTGGCTTTTTCCAGATCGTATTTGGTCCTTCGCAAAACCACTTCCTGCCTGTGGGAAAGAAAATATCCCAGAACCTCGGCCAAAGAAAGGGTTTTGGGCTGGATGCCGTCAACCAGAGCCAGCATGTTCAAATAGAAGGTCTTCTGCAGATCGGTGAATTTGTAAAGCCTGTTCAGTATTTTCTGGGGATAGGCGTCTTTCTGGAGCTCAAGCACTATTCTCAAGCCGTCCTTGTCTGACTCGTCCCTTATGTCTTTTACCCCTTCCACTTTCTTTTCCTGGACCAGGGAGGCGAACTGCTCCAGAAGGGTGGATTTCTGGGATTGGAAAGGGATCTCGGTGATGACGATCTGGCTTTTTCCGCTTTTCTCAGACTCCGCTATTTCCGCTTTTCCCCTGGTAATAATAGGGCCTTTGCCCTGGGAATAGGCTTCAAGTATTTCTTTCTGGCTGAAGATGGATCCGCCCAAAGGAAAATCAGGCCCTTTTATAAACTGGAAAAGGTCTTCTGTGTCCGCCTTCGGGTTTTCTATCAGATGAACGCAGGCGTCAACCACTTCTGAAAGGTTATGGGGAGGAATATTGGTAGCCATGCCGACGGCGATCCCCAAAGATCCGTTTAAAAGCAACTGAGGCAGAGGGGAAGGGAGGACCAAGGGCTCCTTTCTGGTTCCGTCGAAGTTTTCGACAAAATCAACCGTCTCCTTGTTTATATCCTCAAGCAGGTTGTCCCCTATTTTGGACATCTTGCACTCAGTATATCTCATGGCTGCCGGCGGATCTCCGTCAACAGAGCCGAAGTTCCCCTGACCGATTATCAAAGGATATCTCAATGAAAAATCCTGGGCCATTCTCGCCAAAGCATCGTAAACCGAAGCATCCCCGTGAGGATGGTATCTGCCCAAAGTTGACCCGACCACCGTGGCTGACTTCCTGGTCTTGGCGCCTGCGCTCAAACCGTCTTCGAGCATGGCATAGAGTATCCTTCTGTGGACCGGCTTCAATCCGTCCCTAACGTCAGGAAGAGCCCTGGAAACTATGACCGACATGGCATAGTCGATGTAAGAATTCCTCATCTCCTCCACTATTTCCCTGGGCTTCACATATCCTATTTCCGATCCCTCGGAAGCCGCTGTCTTTTTCGGCTCTTTTGGCTGTTTCGCTTTTTTTGGCATAGGTTATTCAGTATTTTTATTTTCCTCCCCGGAAAAAGGGAGATTTATTCCGTTGATGAACTCCTGCTGGTCGAAGCTTTTCAAGCTGCCTAAGGCGTATCTGGCCCAAAAGAAAAACATGACTGAACCTATCACCGCCGTCGCGCACCAGAGTATCGTCTTTCTTTTCCTCTCAGGCAGGTTTCGGACCTTCTCTATAAGATTCATGGCTTCAGAACTACGACCTTCGGCCCTTCTTCCGAAAGGTCCTTTATTTTGATCAAAAGCTTTGGCTGGGGCTGGACAGATTTTTGCCCCATCACCTTCAAAAAATCCTCTACCCCGTCAAGCTTCTCTCTCAGATTCGGAAGCTTGTAAAGCATCGGGATCACCACTCTCGGCTCTATCTGGCCTATAATTTTAGAAGCAGTCTTGGCGTCGATGTATTTGCCGCCGCCGACCGGGATCATAAGAATATCGACATTACCTATGTCTTCAATCTGTTCGGAGCTCATCTCTTTCTGGCTGAGCTCGCCTAAATGGCAGATTCTCATTTCTTCGGCGTCTATCACGTAAACGGTGCTTTTCTCTCTGGCAGCAGACCCGTTGTTGGCGTTGGAAGGGATTCCCTGGATAAAAACGTTCTTCATCTCGTATTCACCAGGCCCGCTGATCAGGACAGGCTCTTTCCTCCCACCTTCTCCCGCGATCTTCCCTTTTACGCACCTTGCCCCCTCTTTCGTTCCGCCCGCTTTGAGCAGGATGTCAGCTGAAATGTTTGGGCACTTCAATCCGGAAGAATCGTCAAAGGGATTGATCGCCAAGGAAATCTGCTCTCCTTTGTTCTGGGATATTAAAAGCTGGAAGCAGGACTGCCCGTACCAAATTATGTGCATATGCCTCAAAGCTTTTTGAAGAAAATGCGATATACTCTCGCACCAGTCCTCCAAAAAGACTGAAATTTTGTTTAATTGACGGACTCGAATCCGAGCCCGTTCCATTATTTTATCAAATATTCCCCCTCTTTACAATATGCGAATCCTGTGATAATTTTGAGTCATGATGAAAACATTCCTAGAAAACGAAAATGCATTAAAGCCTCCCAAAACCGGCGACATAGTCGAAGGGAAAGTGATAGGGACGGGAAGCACCGGACTTTTTGTAGACCTCGGGGTTTTCGGAGCAGGCGTCATATATAAGAAAGATTTCAACAGGGGCGGGGACGTGCTCAAGGACTACAAGGAAGGGACCAAGATATTCGTCAAAGTGACCGGATATGAGAATGAAGAAGGATATCTCGAGCTTTCTTTCGGAGAAGCTCAGGAAGAGCTTGCCTGGAAGGATCTGCGGGAGATCAAAGACAAGAACGAGGACATAAAAATAATGGTTTCAAAAGCGAACAAAGGAGGGCTGATCGGGGAAATAGCCGGCATTTCCGGTTTCCTCCCCCTTTCCCAGCTTTCCCTGGCCCATTACCCTAGGGTTGAAGGAGGAGACAGCAAGAAGATAATACAGGAGCTGCAAAAGCTCATAAACCAAACTCTGGAAGTAAAGATTTTCGACCTCGACCCGAGGCAGAAAAAGCTGATCTTTTCCGAAAAAGCCAGAGATGCTCAGAATCTGAAAGAAACTCTGAAAAGCTGCAAGCTCGACGACATCGTTGAGGGGGAAATCACCGGCATAACAGATTTCGGCCTTTTCCTTAAATTTTCACTACCTTCCAAGGAGGTAGAAACCCAGCTTGAGGGATTGATCCATATCTCGGAAATAGAAAAATCAAAGGCTGACGACATCCACCAGAGCTTCAAAGTGGGGCAGGCGATAAAAGCGAGGATAATCAAAATTGAAGAAAGCAGGGTCTATCTTTCCTTAAAGGGGATATAAACAAAAAAGGCGGGAGAACCGCTTTTTTGTTTGGATAGATTTTTAAGACAAAAGCTCCTTCACTATCTTGCTTACCGCGCTTCCTTCCGCCTTCCCCTTGGTCTTTGAGACCACCTCTGCCATCACCTTTCCCATGTTCTTCAATCCTTTCGCTCCCAGCTTTTCTATCGCCTCTTTGGCGACGCCTTTTATTTCCTCCTCCCCCATCTGCTCGGGGAGGTATTGCTGCAGAATCTCGATCTCCTTTTTTTCCTTTGCAGCAAGATCATTCCTCTTCCCTTTTTCGTATTCCGCAACCGAGTCTCTCCTCTTTTTGACTTCAGACTGCAAAAGAGAGATGAATTCCTCTTCTGAAAGAAGGCTTTTCTTCTGAAGCTCTGATTCCTGGATCTGCGGAGCTTCCTGGCTCGCCTTGTACCTTTTTTCCTTTTCCTTGTTGGTCGAAGCCCAAGACAGCATCCTCAGGACGGAAACCTTCAGCTCTTCCTTCCCCATCATGGCCTTTTTTAAATCCTCTTGTATTTTCTGCTTATATTCCATTATTTTCCCATTTTTTTCGCTTTTTCGTATTCCTCCCTCAATTCCTCCCTTCTCAGAGCTGCTTTTTTTCTCAGCTGATCTGACTTTTCCCTCCTCCTGAACATATACTGCCTGGCCCTTATCAAAACCCCGCTCTTCTGGACGCTCTGGGTGAAGCGGCGGACTAAAGAGTAGGAAGTCTCTCCGGATTGTTTTTTCACTTCTACTGGCATGTTTTATTACAAGCTACAAAGACAGAATTCCAAACGGCTAAAAGTTTGGATTTTCGACCGTTGTAATTTGCGATTTATATTTCAAAATTTTCCTTCCACCCTCCCATCAAATGGAGGTGAAGGTGCTCCACTGTCTGGCCGGCTCCCTTTCCGACGTTGAATACGAGCCTGTACCCTTTTTCTGAAATGCCCTGGTTTAAGGCTATCTTCTTTGCCAGCAATATCATCTCCCCTACCAAGCTCCTGTCTTCTTCCTTAAGGTCGTATACTGACGAAACGTGCTTTTTGGGAATTATCAAAAGGTGCACGGGAGCTTTGGGATTGATATCCTTGAAACAAACGAATTTGTCGTTTTCAAAGACCGTGTCTGAAGCAATCTCTTTCCGGGCGATCTTGCAAAAAAGGCATTCCATAAGATTCTATATTCTTCTTCCTATTTTTTCAACCTTCTCTCTATTTCCTTCACCACCTTATCCATCTTAACGGTTTCCTGCTTTCCTGTTTTCATGTCCCTGATCATCACCGTTCCCTCCAAAGCCTCTCTCTGGCCGAGTATCAAGCAGTATCTCACCCCCATCTTGTCAGCTCTGCCAAGCTGCGTCTTCAAGGAATCCTTGCTGAAGCTCTCAGCCACCTGAATCTTCTCTTCTTTGAACTTATTGATCAAGACGAGCCCTTTTTTCTTTCCCATGTCCCCCAATTGGGCGATGAATATCTGCGAGGACTGATCTGCGTTCTTTTGGGGTTCAGGGCCTTCTTGCAGGAATCCCGCCAGCCTTTCAATTCCGGCCGCCCCTCCGCAGCCCGGAACGTCCCTTCCTCCCAGGCGCCTTATAAGCGTGTCGTATCTTCCTCCACCGACCAGGGCCGACTTTTTTTCAAGGCTTTCCTCTTCTTTGCTTTTGGGAACTGAAAAAATTTCAAAAACCGTTTTGGAATAATAGTCCAATCCCCTGACCAGATACGGGTTGAGGTTGTAAGGGAGATCTATTTCGTCTAAGAATTCCAGCACCTCTTTGAAGTGCTTTTTGCACTCTTCGCACAGATGATCCATCATCTGGGGGGCCTGGCGTATTATCCTCTGGCATTTCTCTTCCTTGCAATCAAGTATCCTCAAAGGGTTTTCCCTGAGTCTTTTCCTGCAAGTGGAGCATAAAGAAACGCTCCTGGATCTGAAATATCCGGACAAAAGCTTTTTGTAATATGACCTGCAGTGGGTGCACCCGATGCTATTCACTTCCACTATCAGGTTCTTAAATTTGAGATCCTTGAGAATGCCGTAAAAAATCTGGATGACTTGGGCGTCGATCACCGGAGACTGGTCTCCCAGTATTTCGAAACCGAACTGCCAGAACTGGCGGTACCTTCCGGCCTGGGGCCTTTCATGCCTGAAAAACGGCCCCCAGTACCAAAGCTTCACCGGCTGAGGAAGGTTGAACATGCCGTGCTCTATGTATGCCCTGGCGACCGAAGCTGTCCCTTCCGGCCTCAAAGCCAAAACGTCTCCCCCTTTCGTCCTCAGAATGTACATTTCCTTTTCGATGACGTCGGTGGAAGCTCCCACTCCTTTCAAAAAAATCTCAGCCTGCTCCAGTATGGGAGTATCTATCTTTCCGAAACCGTAAAAATTGGCTGCATTCTCGCAAACCTTGTGTATCCTCTGGAATCCCTTCTGCTGGTCGGGCAAAATGTCGTGCATCCCGGTTGGAGCCTGGATTCTTGATGTTTTCATGTTTTAGTAAGCCGGAGTTTCAATTATGGAGAAAGCGACGACCGGCCAGGCCTTTAAGGAAACCCTGCCGATTATTTCTTCTTCCTGCAAAGGACCCCACCTTCTGGAGTCGTAAGAAGAGTCCCTGTTGTCCCCCAAGACGAAATATTCCCCTTCGCCCAGGAAAACTTTAACGTCTCCGATGGTTTCAGCACCGGACAAATAATCGGATTCGTCCAGAACCTGGACTCCTTCCTCCCCTTTCACTTCGATTATCCCGTTTTCTATCACAACCTCCTCGCCAGGAAGCCCTAATATCCTTTTAATGAACCTCTGGGAAGGCATGGTGGGAGAATAAAACACTATCACGTCGCCTCTTTGTGGACTTCCGAAACGGTAAGAAATCTCGTCTACTATAAGGTAATCTCCGTCCTGGAAATTAGGCTCCATGCTTTCCCCTCTGACCAAAAAAGGCTGGAAAACAAAATACCTGATAGGAAGGACTATCATCAGGGAAATGACCACTATTTTCGCTATTTCCCACAAAAAAAGGAGGGTTCCCTTCATATATATATTCAAATTGATGCTTTGATTATACACCAAATTTTCGGTTTATGCAAGAGGTTTACGCTTAAACCAAAATTAATGGTATAATTGCTGAATATGACGATTTTGATAATCGGCCTCGGAAATCCGGGTCCAAAATACAAAAACAGCAGGCACAATGCCGGATTCACAGCGGTGGAGGAATTCGCTGAAAAAAACGGATTTCCCGGTTTCAGCCTTTCGAAAAAGGAAAACGCCGTGATTTCCTCAGAAACCCTCAAAGGAAACAAGGTTATTCTGGCCCTGCCCCAGACTTTCATGAACAACTCAGGAAAAGCTGTAAAACAGCTCATCAAAAACCATAAGCCAGAGGAAATCATCGTGATCCACGACGACATCGATTTGGTTTCAGGAAAATCCAAGCTTTCGAGGAATCGAGGATCAGCCGGACACAAGGGAGTGGATTCCATTATTAAGGAAGCAGGCACGAAGAACTTTTGGAGACTGAGAATCGGCATCCAGCCTTTGGAAGGAAAACCGAAAGAAGTCGAAAAGTTCGTTCTGCGGGATTTCAGCAAGGAAGAGAAAAAAAACATATCCCTGGCTTTGGAGAAATTGGACGTTTTCTGAAAACCGGAAACTCCGGTTTTTTATTGCCGAAAACACCTTTCAATGATATATTGCTGGATTAACGGATAAAGAAAAAATGAATAATGAATCAGGAGCTGAAAGCATAAGCAGCGCTTTGATCGCAAGCATCACCCCCTACTTCATCGACAGGCCGGCTTTTTGGTTTGAGGAAAACTCAGAGAAAATACTGAAGATAAGGAGAATGCAGAGCTTTTGGCAGGACAACACCCTGTTCCTGGAAAAGGGCCAAAGCTGCAGCCTTTCCAATCTGTTAAGGACCATCGATGAAATGGGATATGAAAAAGTGCTCCAAGTCGCAGAGCAGGGAGAGTTCTCAAACAAGGGAGGGATACTGGAAATCTTCCCAATCAACTCGCTTAATGCCGTAAGATTCGATTTTTACGGAAACACGATCGAAAGCATTGAAAAGCTGGATATAAAGATAGAAGACGAAAAGGCTGAGAAAGAGAGGCTGAAAAAAAAGCTGAAGTCTCAAAAAGTGTTTTCCGACCTCAAGGGTTTAAAGCCGGGAGACTATCTGGTGCATTTGGATCACGGCATAGGAAAATTCGCCAAGGCTGTCAGCGACGAAGGGAAAAATTTCTACCTTCTGGAATACGCCCAGGGAGACAAGCTGTACGTGCCATTCGGCCTGGAAAGGAAGCTGTCAAGATATGTGGGATTTTCAGAGCCCAGGATCTCAAGACTGGGAAGCCCTGTTTGGGAAAAAACCAAAAAAAAGACCAGAGAAGAAGCTGAAAAACTGGCGAAAGAGCTTTTAAACATCTACGCCAAGAGGGAGATTTCTTCAAGGCCGCCTTACAATACAGATTCTGAAATGGAAAAATACCTCGAACAGACCTTTCCGTACGAAGAAACCCCGGATCAGCTGAGGGCGATGGAAGAAATAAAAGAAGACCTTAAAAGAACAGAGCCCATGGACAGGATCGTCTGCGGAGACGTGGGATTCGGCAAGACCGAGATAGCTTTGAGAACAATGGTCCTGGCCGTGGAATCCGGGCACCAAGCAGCGATGATCTGCCCGAGCACGATATTAGCCGACCAGCACTATCAGAATTTCAAAAAGCGCTTGAAAAACACGCCTCTGGAGATAAAGATGATTTCAAGGCTCCAGACCAAAAAGGAGCAGAAAGAAGCGATAGAGATGATAAAGGAAGGAAAGGCAGACATCGTGATCGGCACCCACAGGCTCTTATCAAAGGACGTGGAATGGCAGAAAAGCTTCGGCCTGCTTGTCATAGACGACGAACAGAAGTTCGGGGTCAAGCAGAAAGAGAAGTTCAAGGAGATAAGGCCTTGCCTGGACATCCTCTCCCTTTCCGCCACCCCCATACCCAGGACCCTGTATCTGGCCCTGTCTTCCCTGAAGGAAATCACCTTAGTCCAGACTCCCCCTCCGGAAAGAAGGCCGGTTAAAACATATATTGGTCTGTGGTCGGAAAAAACGATCAAAGAAGCGATCCAGAAAGAACTCCAGAGGAAAGGCCAGGTTTACTACCTCCACAACAGGGTGGAGACCATAGGATCGATAAAAAGATTCCTGGAAAAGATGTCTTCCGGGAAATGGAAAATAGGGGTCGTGCACGGAAGGATGGAAGAAAAGAAGCTCTTAAAAGAAATGCAAGATTTCCAGGACAACAGGACGGGCATACTGCTCGCCACCACCATTATCGAGAACGGGCTCGACCTCCCGAACGTGAATACCCTTATAGTCGCTGATGCGACAAGGCTCGGGCTCAGCCAAGCTTACCAGATAAGGGGAAGGATAGGCAGGTCTTTCACCCAGGCTTTCGCCTATTTTTTCCACCAAAAAAACCTCGGAGGAAAAGCAGAAGAGAGGCTGAAAGCGCTCAAAGAAGCCCAAGAGATAGGGTCGGGATACCGAGTGGCTTTAAAGGACCTGGAGATAAGGGGAGCTGGAAACGTACTGGGAAAAGAGCAGTCGGGAAGCATCAACCAAGTCGGATTGAATCTTTATTGCCAGATGATTTCAGAAGCGGTGGAAAAAATGAAAAACCAATGAAGCTATCCTGCTATCTTCAAAAACTCATTTTCGGAAATGATTTTGATTCCAAGCTTTTTCGCCTTACCAAACTTTGAACCTGGATTCCCTCCTGCAACCAGATAGTCGATATCCCTTGAAACCGAAGAAGAAACTCCCCCTCCAAGCATCCTCACCTTATTCTTGGCATCATCCCTGCTCAAAGATTCCAATGAACCGGTAAAAACGAAAGTCTTGCCTCCAAGCGTCTTTTCCTTCTTTCTCAAAGGAATGATTTTCACCCCGTTTTTTTGAAGCCTTTCTATCAGCTCAAGGTTGGTTTTGTCCCTGAACCATTGGTAAATGCTCTTTGACCCTACGACCCCCACGTCCGGGACTTTTTTCAAATCTTCCTGAGACGCTTTTTCCAATTCTTCCAAGGAGCTGAAATAGTCGGCCAGATCTATGGCGGTTTCCTCCCCGACCTGGCGGATGTTCAAAGCGAAGATAAAACGATTTAAGGGAATCTGCTTTGACAGATCTATCGCTTCCACCAGATTTGCAGCCGATTTTTCGGCAAATCTTTCCAAAGGCAGCAAGTCTCCTTCTTCCAGCTCGAAGATGTCAGGAGCAGAAGAAACAAGGCCTGCATCCGTCAATTGGTCGATTATTTTCGGGCCCAATCCTTCTATGCCAAAAGCTTTTTTCGAAACGAAATGGTAGAGCCCTTCCATTTTTACGGCTCCGCAATTCTTGTTCTCGCATCTCCAGACCGCCTGATCTTCCTCTTTTACAAGTTTTCCCTTGCAGACAGGGCATTCCTTCGGAAACCTGATTTCTCTTTCCTGGCCTGTCCTCAGTTCCGGCAAAGGCTTTATTATGTCAGGGATGACGTCTCCCGCCCTGCCCACGACCACTGTGTCCCCTATTTTCACCCCTAGCCTTTTTATCTCGTCTTCGTTGTGCAGGGTGGCCCTGGTTATGCAGGTTCCTCCGATTTCCACCGGATCTAAAACCGCCACCGGGGTGACAGCTCCAGTCCTTCCGATCTGAAAAATGACTTTTTCAAGCTTGGTGGTCGATTGCTCTGGAGCGAATTTGAAAGCCCTGTTCCCCCTCATTCCCTTTCCGGCCCTGCCCAGCTTTTGGAGCAGACTGTTGTCGTTCACGGTTACAACCACGCCGTCGATCTGGAAAGGGACTTTGTCCCTCCTCTTTGAAACCTCTTTCCAGTATCTGACTACCTTTTCCAACGAAGAACAAATTATGCCTTCATTGGTCTTGAAACCCAAGACGGGCAGTATCTCGTGCTCTTCAGAATGCCTTTTCTGGCCTAAATCAGTGACGATATCGTAAGATAGGAATCTTAAAGGCCTGGAAGCTGCCAGTTTGGGGTCCAGCTGCCTGATGGATCCGGCAGCCAAATTCCTGGGATTGGCAAAGGTCTTTTCCCTCTCTTTTTCGAGATTGCGGTTCAGCTTCTGAAAGTCGCTTTTGCCGATGTAAACTTCGCCTCTCACCTCGATAACTCCTTTTTCAATTTTCTCCCTGATCTTTTTATCGATTTCTTTCGAAGGAAAAACGCCTTGCGGATACAGTCTCAAAGGGATGCTTTCAATGGTTTTTAAATTCTGAGTGACGTCTTCTCCGATCAGCCCGTTCCCCCTGGTCGAACCCTGTTTTAAAATCCCATTTTCGTAAACCAAAGTGACTGCGAACCCGTCGATCTTCAGCTCCGAGTAATATCCAAAGTCTTCTCTGGGCAGAATCCTTTTTAAATAATTCTGCCAGTCAAAAAGCTCTTTTTCTGAAAAGATGTCCTCTATGGAAAGCATGGGGGTTTCATGCCCGACCTTCCTGAAATATTTTAAAGGCTTCCCTTCCACCCTCTGGGTCGGTGAATCCTTGGAAATGAACTCCGGGTATTCCTGCTCCAATTTCCAAAGCTCGTGCTTCAGGGAGTCTAAAGCCCCTTCTGAAATGCCCTGCTTGTCCAAGACATGGTAAAGGTAGCGGTAATGGTTTATCGCTTTTTTGAGCTTCTCAATTCTTTTCTGCGCCTGTTCTTTTTCCATTAAAACAAGATGGCTGCGAAACGTTTCAATATTATATTATAATAAAAGAGCGGAAAAAACCAACTTATTGTTTGCTAAGGTTCCAAAGCCGTGCTACACTGCTGAAAAACAAAATACTTTCCATGGAACTCATAATAGTCGAGTCTCCGACCAAATCAAAAACCATCCAGGTTTTTCTCGGAAAAGAGTACAAGGTCCTTTCCTCTTTCGGTCACGTCAGGGATCTGCCCAAATCAGAGCTCGGGGTGGACGTTGAAAACGACTTTACCCCCAGGTACGTGATACCGCCGAAAGCGAGGAAGACTATTAAATCTTTAAAAGAAGAATCAAAAAAAGCCGAGGCCGTCATTCTGGCTTGCGATGAAGACAGGGAAGGAGAAGCCATAGCTTGGCACATTTCCCAGGTACTGAACTTGGAAAAGGAAAAACCTTTTCAGAGGATCGTCTTCCATGAGATAACGAAGGGGGCGGTGGAAGAAGCTCTCAAAAATCCGAGAAAACTGAATATGGATCTGGTTGACGCCCAGCAGACAAGAAGGATTCTGGACAGGATAGTGGGATACAAACTTTCCCCTTTCTTGTGGAAAAAGATAGCCAGGGGGCTTTCAGCCGGCAGGGTCCAGTCGGTGGCCGTCCGCCTTGTGGTTGAGAGGGAAAGGGAAATAGAAAAATTCGTGCCCCAGGAATACTGGAGCGTCGAGGCTTTGCTGCAGAAGCCAGGTTCCCAGGAATTCAAGGCCGGTCTTTTTAAGAAAGACGGAAAGAAGATAGAAAAGCTGGAAATAAAAAGCTCAAAGGAGGCGGAAGGAATCCTGGAAGATCTCAAGAATGCGGAATATCTAGTGGAAGAAACGGAAGGGAAAGAGGTCAGAAGGAATCCTCTTCCTCCTTTCACCACTTCGACCATGCAGCAGGAAGCCTGGAAAAAATTCCATTTTCCGGCGAGACTGACAATGGCCCTCGCCCAGCAGCTTTACGAAAACGGAATCATAACCTACCACAGGACAGACTCCTTCAACATAGCCGAGAGCGCGCTTTCTGAAGCCAGGATTTTCATTGAAAAAAAATACGGAGAAAAATTCTCTTCTTTAAGGAGATTCAAGACAAAATCGAAAGGAGCCCAGGAGGCCCACGAGGCCATAAGGCCTTCTTACCCGCAAAACGACCCTGAACAGACTGGGACGGAAAAAAAGCTGAACAAGAACCAGTTCAGGCTTTACGATCTTGTATGGAGAAGATTCATCGCCTGCCAGATGAAAGAAGCCGTTTTCAATTCCTCTTCAGCCGACATCTCGGCTGAAAACTATTCTTTCAGGGCGAACGGCATGGCGCTGAAGTTCGAGGGGTTCTTGAAAGTCTATCCGATGAGCTTCGAAGAAAACAAGCTCCCGGAGCTGGAAAAAGGAGACAAATTGAATTTGATAAAGCTCGAGCGCTTCCAGCACTTCACCCAGCCTGCTCCCAGATACACTGAAGCCAGCTTGATCAAGGCCTTGGAAGAAAACGAAATAGGCAGGCCTTCCACCTACGCTCCCATACTGTCTACGGTGCAGGCAAGGAACTATATAGAAAAAGACGAAAAAAGAAGGTTCAAGCCCACTGAGATAGGAACGGTGGTGAACGATCTTTTGGTTGAGCACTTCCCGGAGGTCGTGGATATAAAGTTCACGGCCGAAATGGAAAGGGATTTGGACAAAATAGCCCAGAGTCAAATGGACAAGATTGACGTCCTCAAGGAATTCTACTGGCCGTTTGAAAAAAACCTGGCTGAAAAATACGAAGAGGTTTCCAAAAAAACCTTCACTGAAAAACCGACCGAAAGGGAATGCCCGGAATGCAAATCCCCTCTTCTGATCCGTCTCGGAAGGTTCGGGAAATTTTACGCCTGCTCCAACTTCCCGAAATGCAAATACACGGAGTCATTCGAAAAAAGCTCGTTTGAAATGGAATGCCCTAAATGCCTAAAAGGGAAAATAAGGGAGAAAAGGACCAAGAGAAAAAAAATGTTCTACGGATGCTCCAACTGGCCCGAATGCGACTTTGCCACCTGGGACAAACCCACCGGGAAGCTCTGCCAAGAATGCGGATTTCCAATAATAGAGACTAAGAAAGGAGAGATTAAGTGCTCGAACAAGGAATGCAAGCACAAGAAGTAAAAAAGATATCTGAAAAGCGGGAAAAATCTTCCCGCTTTTCTTGTAACTGAATTCATTTTGCGTTATATTACACCATAACTCATGGCTCAAGACATACTCCAGCAGATATTGAGAAAGACCAGGAATCCCGACCTTGTCAAAAGGGCTTTTAAATTCGCCGATTCCGCCCATAAAGGCCAGAAAAGGGCTTCCGGGGAAGAATATATCGTCCATCCTCTGGCCGTGGCCAAGATCTTAGCTGAAATGAAAATGGATCCGGAAACGGTGGCAGCCGGGCTCTTGCATGACGTCGCCGACGACACCGAAAAGACGTTGGAAGACATAAAAAAGGAGTTTGGAAAGGAAATCGCCTTCCTGGTCGAAGGAACGAGCAAACTCGGGAAGATCAGATATCCCAAAGAAGAAATAAAAACTCCTCCGTTAGAGCAGCGCAAAGAAGAACAAATAGACCTGAAGGCTGAAAATCTGAGGAAGATGTTCTTTGCCATGGCAGAGGACATAAGGGTGATCTTGATAAAGCTGGCAGACCGGCTGAACAACATGGAGACCCTCCATTTCCTTCCGGAAGAAAAACAGAAAAGGATCGCCTTAGAGACAATGGAGTTTTTCGCCCCCCTGGCCAACAGGCTAGGCATCGGAGAAATGAAAGGAAGGCTCGAGGACCTGGCCTTCTCTTTCCTCTACCCCAAAGAATATAACTGGCTCAAAAAGAGCGTCGGCAAAAAATACGGGAAAAGAACGGAATATCTGGAAAAAACCAAACCCATCCTGCTGAAGGCCCTGAAAAAAGAAAGGATAATCCCGCTGGACATACATGTGAGGGCCAAACACTACTGGAGCCTGTACCAGAAGCTCCTGAGATATGACATGGAACTGGACAAGATATATGATCTGGTGGCCCTCAGGGTCATAGCCAAGGATGTTGCGAGCTGCTACAAAATACTGGGGATAATCCACAAACAGTGGAAACCCTTGCCCGGCCGCATTAAAGACTATATAGCTCTCCCCCGCCCGACCGGATACAGATCCTTGCACACCACCGTCTTTTTCGTGGACGGAATAATAACCGAAATTCAGATAAGGACGCCTGAAATGCACGAAGAGGCGGAATACGGAATCTGCGCCCATTGGGCGAAAAAAGAAGGGGTCAATCTTAAGACCGACGTCAAAAAATTCCAATGGGTCAGCCAGCTGCGCGACTGGCAGAAAGAGACCACAAAATCCAAAGACTTCTGGGAAGGGCTGAAAATAGACTTCTTTAAAAACAGGATATTCGTATTCACCCCGAAAGGAGACGCCGTGGACCTTCCCGAACAGGCGACTCCGATAGATTTCGCTTACGGCGTGCACACGGAAATAGGAAACCACTGCACCGGAGCAAAAGTGAACGGGAAAATGTGCTCTTTATCCTATCCGCTGAAGAACGGCGACGTGGTGGAAATCATCACCGATCCTTCAAGGACCCCGGCCAGGGACTGGGTTGATTTCGTAAAGACAAGCCTGGCCAAAAGTCACATCAAATTCTGGCTCAAAAAAGAATCTCTGCCGGAAAACCTGGGCAAGGCGATAGATATGATAGACCAGGAACTAAAGCAATTCCAGAAAATATCCTGGCATCAGATCCCAAAGAACAAAAAAGAAGATCTCTTAAAAGCCTTTTCCTCATACAAGGATTTAGACACCCTTTTGGTGGCTGTCGGAGAGGGGGAAATAACCGTCAGGGAGATAGCCAGAAACCTGGTCAGGGAAAAAGAGCTCTTTAAACCCAAAAAGTCATTCTTCGAAAGGATCCTCAAAAAAGACCAGAAAGAAAAAAAGGTTTTCCTGGCCGGCCAGGCCGGAATCAAAATAAGGATGGCTAAATGCTGCTCTCCCAAGCCAGGAGACGAAATCAAAGCCTATGTCACCAGCCAAGGGGGGGCGGCGGTGCATGCCGAAGACTGCAAAAATTTCTTGAGGCTGAACAAAAAGTGGCCCCAGAGGGTGATCGAGGCCGGCTGGGGGGAAGAAAAAAAGCTTTATCCGGTGAAGATAAAGATAACGGCTGAGAACAGGACCGAACTGCTGAGCGACATCACTTCCGTGATCAGCTCAATGAGCATAAACATCCTGGCTATAAGCAGCAAGTCGAAAGAAAAATCGAATCCCTTCGTGATAACGGCCAAGATAGAAACATCGGGGTTCGAGGAAATGGATAATCTTTTCGGAATGCTGAAAGAAGTGAAGGGAGTGGCTTCAGTCAAGAAAATCTAGCGCTCGAAGGTTTGGAAAAGCTTCTTAAGGTCTTCTTTGGAATTGAAAAGCATCGTCAGTTTGGGCTTTCCTCCCTCAACGCCTATCTTCAGTCCTTTCAAGGAGAACATCTTTTTAACCTTTTCTTCTGCTTCTTTGAATTCCCTGAACGACGGGAAGTCAATCTTTCTCGGCAAGGGCTGCCATACCTCGATCTTTTTGGCCAGTTCTTCTGTTTCTCTTACGCTCAGTCCGTCCCTCACCGTTTTCTCGAAAACGCTTTTCTGCTTTTCAGGCGACTTCACCCCCAGCAAAGCTCTGGCATGGCCTTCGCTTATCTTCTTTACCCTGACCGCTTCCCTCGCCTCTATCGCCAGGTCCAGGAGCCTCATTGTGTTGGCCACCGCCTCCCTGCTCATACCGCATATCCTGGCGATCTCTTTTTGGACCAGGCCGAATTCGTCGTGGAGCCTCTGGAAAGCCTCTGCCTTTTCTATTGGATTCAAATCCAGCCTCTGGGCGTTTTCGATCAGGGAAACTTCCAATTTTTCCTTGTCGGTAGATTCTTTGATCACCACCGGCACTTCGGTAAGACCCGCCATCCTGGAAGCCAAAAGCCTTCTTTCCCCGGCGATCAGCTGATATTCTATCCTCCCTTCCCTTTCCGCCCTGCTCACCACCAAGGGCTGGAGGACTCCGTAATCTTTTATCGATTCGGAAAGAGTGCGCAGCCCTTCCTGGTCAAACTCTTTTCTGGGCTGGTAAGGATTGGCGGTTATCCTTTCAACTTCAATCAAAAAAACGGAATCCTTTTTTTCACTTTCTCCTGCCGGTTTTTGGTTCTTTTTGGGAATAAGGGATTCCAATCCCTTTCCGAACGGTTGTCTCATGTTTTTTAAAAATATTTATTCTTCCTTTTTCTCTGGAGGCAGGCTCCCGCCTTCTCCGAGATTGATGACCTCTTCTGCCAGCTCTTTGTAGGCAAAATACGCTTTTGAGTTCGGGGCGTACTCCAGAATGGTCTTCCCGAATTTCGGCGCTTCAGCAAGAGCCGAACTCCTGGGGATGACGGCGTCGAAAATCTTTCCTTCGAATCTGTTCCTCACCTCTTTTGCCACTTCCCTGCTCAAAGAGCTTCTTCTATTATACATGGTCAGCAAAACGCCGGCAATTTCAAGGCTCCTCTCTAAATTATTTTTCACCAGTTCTATCGTATTGAGCAGCTGCTCCAGACCTTCCAGGGACAGGTATTCGCACTGGACCGGAATTATAAGCTTGTCGGCGGCGCAAAGGGCGTTTATGGTCAAAAGGCCTAAGCTGGGAGGCGAATCTATTATTATGTAATCGTACGATTTTTTTATATCCTCCAGCACTTGGCGCAGCCTGAATTCCCTATCCTTGGAATTGACTAGTTCCACGGTTATTGCGGCCAGATCCGGGGAAGCGGGAAAAAGATCGTAGAAAGGAATAGTGGCTTTCTTCTGGAGGATTGCATGGGGAGTGACCTGGCCTACCATGACATTATATATGGAAAGAGGAAGGACTTTCGGGTTGATTCCCAGACAGAAAGTGGCGTTGGCCTGGGAATCCATGTCGACAAGAAGGACTTTTTTTCCTTTTTCAGCAAGAAAACCGGCCAGATTAACGGCCGTGGTCGTCTTTCCTGTCCCTCCCTTGGCATTAACGATGGTCAGCACTTGCGTCATTAAAATAAATTAACACAATATCTTTTAATTGACAACGCGAAGAAAAACGGTAAAAATCTGCTTGTAGAAGCATGCCGCGGTGGCGGAACTGGTTTACGCGTACGACTCAAAATCGTATAGGAGCAATCCTGTGAGGGTTCGAGTCCCTCCCGCGGCACTTTCGAATGACATATTAAAGGAATTTCCAAGAATTCCTTTTTTATTTGTTGATTGCTCATTGCCTTGACAATCTCAATAAATATATTATAATTTTAAAGATCCCGAACAATTCTGGATATGAAGGAGGAACATGAAGCAAAAAGATGAAGAGTCGACAGAGTTGAAGTTTCGGTGCGAAAGATTGCTTCGAAGGACAAGGATGATGAGGGAGGAATGGAAAAGAGGTCAAAGGTATATGAAGTGGGCGAGGGTGACAGGTATCATAGCGCTCGTTTACGCTACGATTTCGTGTTTCACCTTCGGCCATGATGTCCTCGGCGCCATCTGCTTGGCAGCCACCATCTGGTGGATATGGATCATAGTCACCGAAAAAGACTGGTGACCGCGTGCTTCAGCCCCTTGCAGGATTCTCCTGTTCGGGGCTTTTTTAAAGTGTCTGTGTAAAGCTTCAAAAAACTTATTAATCGCCCCGACTAATTCAATACTAGAATATTTACAAATACCGAATTTCATGCAATAATCCAAGGTCGGAACAGGAGGCGGACATTGAAAAAAACAGGCATCATAGCATTCGCATTCGGCGCGCCAGATAATATCCTTTCCAACAGGATCATCTCTGAAATCGCGTCGAATAAGGCCAGGGAGCTTAATTCCCATATTTACACCCAGCTTGACGTTCGCATCGAAGACAGCGTGCCGACAGAGCGCATTCGAGAGCGATTTGGAGAACCGCCGTCTACTTTCCGATTCGCCAGGGAAGCGGTCAATTGGGCTGATCAGGAAAGAATCGAAAAGCTGTGGGTGGTGGCAGCCGAACCGCATTTATGGCGCGCCCTGCGGGACGTCCGAGAGGCGGTCCGCGAAGCTGGGGCGCTTGTAAAGGTCCTGCCTTGCGAAGAGATCGGGCAGTACTCGGAAGACTCCTGGTTCTGCCAAGATTCTTTGCAGAAGCGGACCAGATCCCGCAAAGCATGGGACAGGAGGGAGAGGATACTCAAACGCATGCCCTGGCTCCTCTACAAATTCATTGCGAGCTGACAAGCCCTTCGCGGGATATATCTGCGCAGGGCTCTTTTTTGTGCAACATGTTTGCTGCCAGAACGGCAATAAGTTATGCTTAAAATGCAAAAGATATTAAACCTTTGATTTTTCTTCATGAATCCTAAACAGCAGAAAATCGTCCAAAAAGTCTCAGACGAAGTGAAGCAGAAATTCGAGAAAGAGAACACCGGCCACGACTGGTGGCACGTTTTGCGGGTATGGAATACGGCAAAACGCATCGGCAGGATCGAAAAAGCAGACATGTTCGTCATAGAGCTCGCCGCCCTCCTTCACGACATAGCGGACTGGAAATTCAATAACGGGGACGACACGGCCGGACCCAAGGCAGCCAGGAAAATCCTTGAGAAATATTCCTTGCCAGAAGGAATTACGGATAACGTCTGCGGAATAATATCGAATATGTCCTTCAAGGGAGCTGGGGTGAAAACGGAAATGAAGACCATCGAAGGAAAAGTGGTCCAGGACTCCGACAGGCTCGACGCCATAGGCGCCATAGGAATAGCCCGCACTTTCGCTTACGGCGGGTATGCCGGCCGGCCTATTCATATTCCGGGGAAAAAAGTGAAAATGCATGATTCAAAGAAAGAATACTTTTTCAGCGAAAGCACGAGCATAAACCACTTTCATGAGAAACTCCTTTTGCTGAAAGACAGGATGAACACAAAAACGGCAAAGAAAATCGCCGAAGGCCGCCATCGCTTTCTGAAAGAGTATTTGAAAAAGTTCCTCAAGGAATGGGAAGATGGCGGTCGCTGACTTATTTGAAGTAATTTTGATCCTATTTTCTGACCACTCTCCCTTTTCTCGTGAAATCGATCACGGCTGAGGGATTCCTTTTTTTGAGGTTTCCTGCGTTGATCACCAAGTCAGGTTTGAATCTTTCTTTCTTGAACTGGGCCAATATCTCTTTTATCTCAGTTGAAGCAGGCTTGCCGGAAATATTGGCTGAAGTGCCGGTCAAAGGAGTCTTTGTTTTCTCCAGCAGCTTTTTTACAAAATCATGATTCGGGATGCGAATTCCTATAGTGCCGTCTTCTGCAAGGACGCCTTTGGGAAACTTCCTTTTTGCCATCAGTATTCCGGTTATTTTTCCTGCCTTCATCTTTGTCGCATCCTCTTTTCTCAAGAAAGAAATCTTGGAAGCTTCCCTGACGCTTTTGACAAAAACGGAAAGGGGCTTTTTCCTGTCCCTTTTTTTGATTTTAAAAACCCTGCTGACCGCTTTCTGATCCAAAGCGTCAGCGCAAAGTCCGTAAACGGTGTCTGTAGGGCAAATGATGACTCTCCCTTCTTTGATCGCTTTCTGCGCTTCTTTCAAGATAGCATCAACATTATCTCTTTTGATCCTCATCTCTTTCATTGCTCTATTGTAGCTTTGAACGAGAAAAAGAAAAGGCCGGCAGAGTTTTAAGCAATGCCGGCCAAGGAGATCAGACCTCGCACACTTCAGGCATTTTCGTTTTGCAGTGCGGGCATTCCACAGGATTCCCTCTGCGGTCGGTCTCCACCGACACGCTCTGAGGGACACCGTCCAGAAGATACTCTGCAATCTTCTTTCCCGAGTAAAACTTGAATAGAAGCCCGCACACCCTGCAGAAGTAAAGCATATCTGTCACCTCCCCTTTCGTACTGCCAATATTATACCACAATCATCCGTTCCGTCAACCTTTGAAAAGAAAAAGAAAAAGGATAAGATTAAATCATCAATGATAATAGACACCCACGCCCATCTCAATTTCAGCGCCTACAAAAGCGACCTTAACGAGGTCGTTGAAAGATGCGTTAAAGAAAAAATCTGGGTGGTGAATGTAGGTTCCCAGTACGACACCTCCAAAAGGGCGATGGAAATAGCGGAAAAGTACGGAAAAGGATTCTTTGCCTCAATAGGGCTCCATCCCCTCCATTTGCAGGCCGGGCTGGTGAAGATAAAAGAAGACCTTCAGGAAACGCAGTTCGTGTCCAGGGAGGAAAAATTCGATCCGGACAGATACAAGGACCTGGCCGAATCGAAAAAGGTGGTGGCGATAGGAGAAGCGGGCTTTGACTATTATTGGAAGCCGAAAACCAAGAAAAAGCTGGAAATATTCAAAAAAAGCCAGGAAGAAGCGCTTTCAGGCCAGTTTTTGCTCGCAAAAGAACTGGCGCTTCCTTTCATCCTGCACTGCAGGATGGCCCATCAGAATCTGATCTCTTTTCTGGAAGAGAACGAAAAAATCAGGCCGGAAAGAGCCATAGTCCACAGCTTCGTGGGAACAGAAGAGCAGCTTAAAAAATACCTCGGCTTCGGATATCATATCGGCCTTAACGGGATCATTTTCAAGAGCATCTCCGGAATCGATTTCGCCAAGATTATCAGCAATATCCCTCTTGATAAAATGATGGTTGAAACCGACTGTCCGTACCTTGCCCCTCCCGGACTCAAAGAAAGAAACGAGCCCGTATTTGTAAAATACGTCATTGAGAGAATATCTGAGATTAAGGGAATAAGTATAAAGGAAGTGGAAGAGCGGACTTTTGAAAACGCAAGGGAATTCTTCAATATCTGACCCTCTTTAGAACGGCTTCGGAAGGGCGGCTTGAGATTTACAGCCCGCCTTTTTTGAGATAAAATGAATAACATGAAAGCTTACAATCCCTCTAATATTGAGAAGAAATGGCAGGCTTTTTGGGAAAAATCCGAAGTGTTCAAAGCAAAACAGAAAAGGGATAAAAAAAAGTTCTACTGCCTGGACATGTTCCCCTATCCTTCTGCTTACGGGCTGCACGTGGGTCATTTAAAGGGATACACCATCACCGACGTCATAGTCAAAAAGAGGATGATGCAGGGGGCCAGCTGTCTCCATCCGATGGGATTCGATGCATTCGGCCTTCCGGCCGAAAACTACGCTTTGAAAACAGGGGTCCATCCGTCCATCCAGACAGGAAAAGCGATCAAAAATATCAGAAGACAGCTCAAGATGTGCGGGTTCGGGTACGACTGGGAAAGGGAAGTCGTCACTTTCGATCCTAAATACTACAAGTGGACCCAATGGATGTTTCTGACCCTTTTCAAAGCCGGCCTGGCCTATCAGAAAAAAGCTCCCGTAAACTACTGCCCTTCCTGCAAAACGGTCCTGGCCAGAGAACAGGTCATCGACGAAAAATGCGAAAGATGCGGCTCTTTGGTGGAAAAGAAATATTTGAAGCAGTGGTTTTTCAAGATAACCGACTTTGCCGACCGCCTGCTAAAAGACATGGATAGAATCGACTGGCCGGAAAAGATAAAGGTGATGCAGAAAAACTGGATCGGCAAAAGCGAGGGAACGGAAGTTATTTTCGAGATAAAACTGCAAAACTCGAGGGAAAGCCTCTCTCTTCCGGTTTTCACGACCAGGGTGGACACCCTTTTCGGATGCACTTACGTCGTCCTTTCCCCGGAGCACCCTTTGATAGAAAAAGCCAAGGAATTCATCGAAAATCAAAGGGAAGTGGAAGATTACGTCAAGGCTTCCAAGAAAAGAACCGAGATCGAAAGGGCTTCGGAAGAAAAGGAAAAGACGGGAAAGGAACTGAAAGGCATCTCTGCCGTGAATCCCATCAACAATAAGGAAATTCCGGTGTTTGTGGCAGACTACGTTCTGATGGATTACGGCACAGGGGCCGTAATGGGAGTCCCTTCTCACGACCAGAGGGATTTCGCATTCGCCGAAAAATACGGCCTTCCGATAAAGAAAGTCGTCGTTTCCGCGGATAAAAACAGCCAGGAAGAGCTTTTCGAAGGAGAAGGGACGCTGGTCAATTCAGGGCCATTTTCCGGGCTGTCTTCTAAAAAAGCCAAAGAAGAGATAACGAAATATCTGTCCGTAAGGAAGCTCGGCCAGAATGCCGTTTTTTACCGCCTCCGTGACTGGCTTATTTCCCGCCAGAGGTATTGGGGATCGCCCATACCGATCATCCACTGCCCGAAATGCGGAGCTGTCCCTGTGCCGGAAAAAGATCTTCCCGTAAATCTCCCGAGGATAAAAGACTTTAAGCCGGCCGGAGAAGGAGAATCCCCTTTGGCCAAATCAAAAAAATTCGTCGAGGTGAAATGCCCGGTCTGCAAAGGCAAAGCGAAAAGGGAGACAGATACCATGGACACTTTCGTCTGCTCTTCCTGGTATTTTCTGAGATATGCCGATCCTGAAAACGAAAAAAACTTCGCTGACAGGAAAAAAATAGAAGAATGGCTTCCAGTCGATCTCTACGTCGGAGGGGCGGAGCACGCCTGCCTCCATCTGCTTTATTCCAGATTTTTCGTGAAAGCGCTCAAGGATTTGGGCCACCTTTCTTTCGAAGAGCCGTTTTCGAAACTATTCTGCCAGGGGATCATCTACCATACCGGAGCCAAAATGTCGAAATCGAAAGGGAATATAATCACTCCTGATGAAATAATCAAAAAATACGGGGCCGACACCATAAGGATTTATGAGCTTTTCATGGGACCGGCCGATCAGGCGACCGAGTGGTCGGACAAGGGAGTAACGGGCTGCCACAGATTTTTGAACAAGATATGGAATCTATGTGGCAAGACGTCGCCGGTCGAAAAAAGCGAAGCTCTTGAGAGGATAACTCACCAGACGATCAAAAAAGTCTCAGAAGACATCGACTCTTTCAGATTCAATACCGCCGTCTCAAGCCTGATGATCCTGGTCAACGAAATGGACAAGGCGAAAACCGTCCCTCTTAAGGAATACGAAGCCCTGATCAAATTGATAAGCCCGATGGCTCCGCACATGGCAGAAGAAATATGGTCTCATCTGAAAAAAAAGGGCTCGATATTCTCTGAAAAATGGCCCGAATACGACCCAAATCTCATAAAAAAGGAAACGTTCGAGCTTATAATCCAGATAAACGGGAAAGTGAGGGACAGTATGGAGGTGAAGGCCGGGACTCCTAAGGAGAAAATACAAGAATTGACACTTGAGCGGGAAAAAGTTAAGAGATGGATAGAAAGAAAAGAAATTAAGAAGGTTGTTTTCATCCCCGGAAAGCTGATCAACCTGGTCATACCTTAGAATATGTGCGGCATCATAGGATATTTCGGAAAACAGAATAACGTGAAGATAGGCATCGACGCCTTGAAAAGGCTGGAATACCGCGGATACGACTCCGCCGGCCTTGCCGTCTACGACCATGAAAAAAAATCCATTTTTTCCATCAAAACGGTGGGGAGGATAGACCGGTTGGAAGAGCTTTTTTACAAATCCCCTGTTTCGGGAAGTCCTTTCATTCTTCACACCAGATGGGCGACCACAGGCAAGGTCACTGAAGAGAATGCCCATCCTCAATGCGACTGCAAAAGGAACGTTTTCGTCGTCCACAACGGTATAATCGAAAATTACAAGGATTTGGAGGAAAAGCTGAAGGCCAAGGGCCACAAATTCACCTCCGAAACAGATACCGAAGTGATAAGCCACTTGATAGAGCACTATTTCAAGGGGAACCTGGAGGAAGCTACGGCCAAAGCTTTAAAGCTCCTTAAGGGAACCTACGCGTTGGCGGTCATATGCAGGGACGATCCTGAAAAACTGGTCGTGGCCAGGCTTTCAAGCCCCCTCTTGATCGGAGTGGGGCTGGAGAACGGAGACTACCTGGTCGCTTCCGATCCGAACGCCATAGTCCCCTACGCCAAGAAGGTGGTCTATCTGGAAGACAACGAGCTTGCCGTAATGACTTCGGAAAAATTCTTCGTTCTGAAAGAAAATGTCCTGGAAGACAAGTCCTTTGAAGATTTGGACATAAAGATGGAAGAGTCCCAGAAGGGAGAGTTCTCCCACTTCATGCTCAAGGAGATATTCGAAGAGCCGGAATCCATCAGAAAAAGCATAGCTGGAAGGCTGCTCATAGAAGAGGGCCTAGCCAATCTCGGAGGGCTTGAAAGCGTGAAGGAAAAAATGAAAGGGATAAACAGGCTTATTATTTTAGGATGCGGGACAGCAAGGCATGCGGCTATGATCGGAGAATATATGATCGAAGAATACGCGGGAATCCCGGTCGAAGTCGGCATAGGATCAGAATTCAGGTACAAAAAGCCGGTTATAGACGAAAACACGGCGGTCCTGGCCATTTCCCAGTCAGGAGAGACGGCAGACACCATAGGAGCCCTGAAAGAAGCTAAAAGAAAAGGGACTCTGGCCCTGGGCATCACCAACACGGTGGGATCCACCCAGACAAGGGAGACCGACGCCGGGGTTTACAACCACGTCGGGCCGGAAATCGGAGTGGCTTCCACCAAGGTATTCGTTTCCCAACTGGCAATCTTGGCTTTGCTGACCGTCTTCCTCGGAAGGCAGAGAGGGATGTCTTTGGTAACCGGAAAAAAAATAGCTTCAGAGCTTGAAAAGCTTCCCGGACTGGCTGAAAAAATATTAGGGCAAAGCGAAAAGATAAAAAAAATAGCTGAAAAATATTCTAAATACAGGAACTTCTTTTTCCTGGGGAGGAAATACAACTATCCCATAGCCTTAGAAGGGGCCCTCAAGCTGAAAGAAGTGACCACCTTAATACATGCTGAAGGGTATCCGGCCGGGGAAATGAAGCACGGACCGATAGCCTTGATCGACGAGAACTTCCCGACTTTCTGCTTCGTCCCTTCAGATTCGGTCTACGAGAAGATGATCAATGCGATAGAGGAAACCAAGGCCAGGAACGGCAAGGTGATAGCAGTGGCTACCGAAGGGAACGAGGAGATAAAAAAAATGGCAGACGACTTAATATACATCCCTCAGACCATGGAAATGCTTACCCCGATACTGTCAGTGATCCCCGCTCACCTTTTTGCAGCCTATGCCGGGCTGAAGCTCGGAAAAGATATAGACAAGCCGAGGAATCTGGCCAAAAGCGTGACCGTTGAATAAGGATATTTAAATTCCATGCGCCCCTCAAGCGCGTCGGAAAAACAGAAAAATGGAAGAATTACTTTCAAAAAAAACCGGAGAAAAGGTTCTTTTGCTGGGTAACGAAGCTGCTGTAAGGGGAGCTCTTGAAGCCGGAGTCCAGTTCGTTTCGACCTATCCTGGCACGCCAGCCTCGGAGATAGGGAATATTTTCTACAAAATTTCAAAAGAAGCAGGAGCGTACTTTGAATTTTCCACCAATGAAAAAGTGGCTCTTGAGGCCGGCATCGGGGCTTCCCTATCGGGACTGAAAACCCTGGTGGCGATGAAGCATTTCGGGCTGAACGTCTGCGCCGAAGCTTTAATACCTTTCGTTTACACCGGAAGCAGAGGGCCTACCGTCATCTTCGTAGCCGACGACCCTGGATGCTGGAGCTCTGCTCAGTCAGAGCAGAACTCAAGAGCTTACTCGTATCTGGCCCATATCCCGACACTCGAGCCTTCAGATTCCCAGGAATGCAAGGATTTCGTGAAAAAGGCCTTCGAGATTTCGGAAGTCTTCAAAATACCGGTGATGGTGAGGACTACCACCAGAGTTTCCCATCAGAGGATGCCGGTCAAACTCGGAAAGCTCAAAGAACTAAAATCCCTTTCAGGGAAATTCGTCCGCGACAGATCCAGATTCGTAACCCTGCCTCCGAGGGTCCTGGAAATGAAAGAAGAACTTCTTGAAAAAGAAAAAAGGATAAAGGAGTTCGCGGAAAGACGTCCTGGACCGAAAACAAAAGGGCAGACTAAAGGGATAATCGCCTCGGGGATTTCCTACCTCTATGCAATGGAGTCGATCAACGAGCTGAACGCTTCCCTTCCTGTCCTGAAGATTGACTTTTTCTATCCTTTCCCGGAAAAAATAGTGAAAGAATTCATTTCTCCGCTGAAGGAAGTCCTCGTGGCGGAAGAAATGGAACCCTTTGTCGAAAAAGAGATTAGAATAATCGCCAAGGAAGCGAATTGCAAACTGAAAATACAAGGGAAAAGTCTTCTTTCTCAGACCGGAGAGTCAAAGCCGGAAGACGTCACTTTCGCTATAGCAAAACTCCTGGGCAAAAAATATTCCCTGCCGGAAGAAACCAAAATTACAGCTCTCAAAAGATTCCCCCAGCTCTGCCCGGGCTGTCCTTACTGGCTGGTTTTCAACGGAGTCAAAAAGGCGGTGGACGAGAAAAAAATCGTTTTCGGGGGAGACATAGGGTGCTACATGCTCGGGGGAATGCCCCCGCATAACCTCCAGGACTTCCTTTTCTGCATGGGTTCTTCCATCGGCGTCAGCCACGGGATAAAAAAATCCAACCCAGCCCATCCCCAGAAAACGATATCTTTCATAGGAGATTCCACCTTCTTCCACTCTGGCATCCCGGCCCTGGTAAACACCGTTTTCAACAGATCCAACCCTTTGATAATCATAATGGACAACTCCACCACGGCCATGACCGGGCACCAGCCCAATCCGGCCGCCCCCAAAGACCGCCAGGGAATAAGGATATATGACGTGGTCAAGGCCTGCGGAGTCAAAAACGTCAAAATCGTCGACCCCTTCAACCAGGAAGAGTTTGTGAAAACGGTGAAGGATTTCGTCAACAGGAAGGAGGTCTCGGTTATAATATCCGAGCATCCGTGCAAATTCGTAGAGAAAAAATAAGATGAAAAATAGTAAAAAACAATTCAATGCGGTGGTGGTCGGAACCGGAGGCCAGGGGCTGATAACCATCCTTCAGATAATGGCGAAAGCGGCCATGGATTTGAGATTAGACGTCAAGACCTCAGAGCTCCACGGCCTTTCCCAAAGGGGAGGCTCAGTCGAAGTGCACGCCAGAATCGGAAAAAAGATACATTCTCCTCTGGTGGCAAAAGGGAAAGCCGACTTGATCTTGAGCCTTGAGCAGCAGGAAGCCTTGAACGCAGCCGGCTTTGCGGGCAAAAACACTTTTTTTCTGATAAATAAGCTGATTTCCCCGATCCCCTTCAAGTCCCCTGTCCAGGAAAAAGAGATCGCAAGAATGCTCAGTCAAAAGACGAAAAAAATATCCTTCATACCAGCTTCGGACATCTGCAGAAAGGAGCTGGGAACGGACGTGACGGCCGGAATCTTCCTTCTGGCTTTGGCTTCCATCAAAGAAATCATTCCCATCGATTTCAAAACTATTTCCAAAGCCGTCCTGGACGTAATTCCTGAACAATACCTTAAGATCAACCGAGAGACTCTCGGCCTCGCGCAAAAATATGCGACAGAGCACAAAAAAAATTAGGCACATCGTCTGCCTGGGAGGAGGGAATGCTATGCCGAAAACCGTGCTGGCCGGACTGAAGGAAAAACCGGTCAGGCTGTCTGTCATCTGCTCAATGCTCGATTCAGGAGGATCGTCCGGAAGACTTAGGAAGGAATACAAGATAAACTCCCCCGGAGACATAAGAAGGTCGCTCCTCGCCCTTTCAAACACGACCAGCGAACTGAAAAACCTGTTCAATTACAGATTCACTTCCGGATCCCTGAAAGGGCACAATTTCGCCAACCTCCTCATCACTGCTTTCGAATTGAGCAGCAACAACTACGAAAGAGTCCTCAGGGAGATAAAAAAGATTCTTAATATAAAACACCGGGTTCTTCCGGCGACCTTAGACAAGGGAGATCTGTACGCGGTCTTGGAAAACGGGAAAGTAATCAAGGGGGAAACCGACATCGACATCCCCAAGCACAACGGAAGCTTGAGAATCAAAAAAGTGTACCTTAAACCGGACGTTTTCGCCTATCCTGAATCCGTCCGAGCCATCAAAAGCGCTGACCTCATAATCATAGGCCCGGGAGACCTTTTCTCCTCCCTGGCTCAGATACTTTTAACAAAAGGTATGGCAGAAGCCATAAGGAAAAGCAAGGCGAAAACGGTCTATATCTGCAATCTGATGCAAAAGCACGGGGAAACGGACAATTTCAGCGTTAAAAGCTTTGCCGCAGAGATAGAAAAGCTACTGGGAAAGGAACTCGATTACGTCATATATAATTCAAAGAAGCCGAACCGAAAAATGATCAGCTTTTGCAAAAAAAACAATCCCGAGCTTTTAAGACCGGTGGCTGCCGATGGTGACCTTCAAAAGCCGAAATTCATAGGGAAAGACCTTCTTCGCTCTGACGGATCCCTAGTCCACGATCCGAAAAAATTAGCCAACGCGATATTAAGCATAAAATAAACATGCAAGCCGTAGTCTTGGCCGCAGGAGAATCATCCCGATTCTGGCCGCTCAATCAAAATCACAAGAGCCTTTTGAAGATGATGGGAAAACCCTTGATCTGGTATACCCTCAAGGAGCTGGAAAAAAGCGGAATCAACGACATTATAGTCGTCCAGGGCCCCGAAAAGGAGATTGAAAAAGAATTGACCGGATTCCCAGGATTGAAATTCGTGATCCAACCTCGTCCGGAGGGCATGGGAGACGCCTTGTCCAAGGCGAAAAAATTTCTAAAAGGAAGATTTTTGGTATTGAACGCAGAGCGGGTCGATGTCGGGGAAATAATATCGAAAACGGAGGGAAACAAGCAAAAATCCCTTCTCTTCGGCCAAAAGACAAAAACCCCGGAGTTGTTCGGCATAGCGAAAATAAAAGGCAGCAGGGTTTTGGGGATAGTGGAAAAGCCGAAAAAAGGGAAAAATCCTTCGGACATAAGAGTCTTGGGAGTATATCTGTTAAGCCCTGACTTCTTTAAAACATATGAAAAGACAAAAAAGGAAAAATACGACTTTGAAAAAGCCCTTTCTTCTTACGTCAAGGCCAACCCGACCGACATAGTCATTTTTGGAAAATCAGACTCCCCTTCCCTGAAATACCCATGGGACCTTTTCTCTTTCCAGAAATACCTTTTTGACAGATTTTTGAAACATAAAAATCATTCAAAGGCGAAAACCAAAGGCAATGTTTATATAGGGAAGAACGTGAAGATCTTCGAAAACGCAGTCATCAAAGGCCCCTGCTATATAGGGGACGATTCCATAATCGGAAACAATGCCGTGGTGAGGGAATATTCTAATCTGGAAAAAGGGACCCTGATCGGGGCGAACGCCGAAGTGGCCAGGTGCATTTTCCAGGAGAACGTGCATATTCATTCCGGATTTTTCGGCGATTCCGTCTTCGACAAAGGATGCCGGATCGGAGCCGGAACCGTCACCGCCAACCTGAGAATAGACAGAAACTCAGTCAAGTCCTCTGTCAAAGGGGAAAAGATAGACACCGGGCTCAAGTCGCTCGGGGTCATCATGGGCCAGAACTCCAAGACAGGGATAAATGCCAGCCTGATGCCGGGCGTGCTGATCGGGAAGAATTCCATGATCGGGCCGGCGACCGTCGTTCTTGAAAACGTTCCGGACGATACCAGAGTCTTCACCCAATTCAAGACGGAAGTGAGAAGAATAAAATGAAACGGACCAAGGCCCTGCTTTTGTTCTCGGGGGGATTGGATTCGATGCTGGCGGCTAAAATCCTGGAAGAACAGAGGATAGGCGTCACAGCTCTCATATTCAAGAGCTGTTTTTTTGACTCGGCAAAGGCGGAGAAATCAGCCGAACAGCTGAAACTGAAACACAGGACAATTGACATATCGAAAGCGCATCTCGGAATGCTGAAATCCCCTCTTTTCGGATACGGAAAAGGGATGAATCCTTGCATCGACTGCAGGATATTGATGCTCAAAAAAGCCAAAGAAATAATGAGAAAAGAAAAATACGGATTCGTGGCCACCGGAGAAGTGCTGGGCCAAAGACCTATGAGCCAGAACAGAGAAGCGATGCAGACTATTGAAAAAGAATCCTGTTTGGAAGGCTTTCTTTTAAGACCGCTTTCAGCAAAGCTTTTGGAAAAAACGATTCCTGAAAAATCGGGGCAGGTGGAAAGGGAAAAACTGCTGATGATATGCGGAAAATCAAGGAAAAAACAAATTGAGCTGACTGAAAAATATCAAATCAAGCAATATCCGAATCCGGCTGGAGGGTGCTTGCTTACCGACCCTGAATTCTCCAAGAGGATGAAAATAATCAACTCTTTCTGTAAAGAATTCTCTGAAAGCGACGTTTTTTTGGCAAAAATCGGAAGGCATTTTTGCAAGGGAAAATGCCTGATCGTCGTCGGGAGAAACAAAGAAGAAAACTCGCTGCTCAGAAAAACGGCTGAAAAAGGAGACGTTTTGGTTGAAATGAAAAAATACAAAGGACCGATGACCCTGGTCAGGCAGTACGGAAAAAATGATCCTTTAATTGAAAAAACGGCCGTTGAGGAGGCCGAAAGACTGACCAAATATTATTCCCTGAAGGCAAGGAACGAGAAAAACGTGGAGTTCAGAATCAAAAGCGCTGGAACAAGATTTTTCCCTTTCTGATTTTCTGTCCCGGCTTCAAATCCTCCCAGACGATCCCCTTCCTTATAACGTCCTTTTTCTCCTCTTCAGGATCCAAGCCCAGCTGCTTTAGAATCTCTTCTGCCGATCCCGGGATGAAAGGAAGCAATAAACAAGCCAAAAACCTTATCGAAGCCGTCCAGGAATAGAAATACTGGTTTGATCGGGCGGTTTCTGAATCCCATTCCCAAGGCTTTGTTTGATCTATCTCCCGGTCTATCATCTTGAAAGCCTCCGCAATCTTGGAAAGAGCGAGGCTGAAATCAAAACCGCTTCCGCACTGGGAATTCGGCAAAACCTCGAAGACCAAAAAATCTCTGAGCTGGTTTTCTCCTCTGCCAGGGCCAGAGATCTCTCCTCCGCATTTTTTCTCGATCAGCGTCAGCACCCTGCTCAATGTGTTCCCTATTCCGTTCGCCAATTCGCCGTTGCATCTTGCTTCCATTTTCTCATAGCTGAAATCCCCGTCCTCGGTCTGGGGAATTTCCCTGAGCAGGAAATATCTGACAGGGTCTGTTCCGTATTTTTCCACCAGTTCGAAAGGATCGACCACGTTCCCCAGGGATTTGGACATCTTCTGCCCGTTTGCGGTGATGAATCCGTGCACGAAAACAGATTTTGGCAGCTCCAACCCCAAGGACAAAAGCATGGCAGGCCAGATCAGGCAATGGAACTTCTGGATATCCTTCCCCACGCAATGGACGTCGGCCGGCCAGTATTTTTTGAAATCATCGGAATTTTCCGCGTACCCTATGGCGGACACGTAGTTTACCAGTGCATCGGCCCAGACATAGACGGTCTGAGACGAATCTCCCGGGACGGGAATCCCCCACTCCAGATTTTTCCTCGGTCTAGAAAAACTAACGTCCTCGAGCCCGCTTTTGATGAATTGGAACATTTCGTTCTTTTTGGAAGAGGGAATTATCCTGATCGCGTCGTTTTCGATGATTTCTTCGAGTTTTTTTGAATATTTCGAAAGCCTGAAAAAATAATTTTCTTCTTCCAAGGATTCCGGCTCTTTACCGTGGATCGGGCATTTCCCCTTGACCAGGTCTTTTTCAGTGACGAAGGCTTCGCAGCCTGCGCAGTAAAATCCCTTGTATTTCTTCTTCACTATGTCCCCGTTCTTTACTAATTCCAGCCACGCTTTCTCGACCGAGGGCCAGTGCCTTTTCCGGTCAGTGGTCCTGATGAAGCTGTCCGTAGAGAGGTTCAGCAACTGCCTTAGGCCTTGGAATTTTTTGGAAATGCCGTCAACGAAAGACTGGGGATCAATGTTGTGGCTTTTGGCGGCTGTCGCTATCTTTTGCCCGTGTTCGTCGGTCCCAGTCAAGAAAAAAACGTCTTTCCCCGCCATCCTTTGGCTGCGGGCGATGGCGTCCGCCTGCACGGATTCCAAGGCATACCCTATGTGCGGAGGGGCGTTGGTATAAGCTATGCTCGTGGTTATATAGAATTTCTCTCCCATAAATGGTATAATCTCATACTGTTTTCATTCTAACATTTTTAAAGACTATTTCTATGGTGCTTGCAGTCCATATTCTGGCAGGAGCAGCCGCATCCTCAGCAGCTAAAAGCGCATTTCCCGGTCTGCTTTTTTCCCTTTTGACCCATTATCTGTTGGATTTACTGCCCCATAGGGAATATCCGATCAAAAATATAGCCGGAAGGAATTGGAAGAAATCTTTTCCGGACTTTCTGAAAGTTTCAACGGACTTCTTTTCCGGCTTCCTGATATTATATTTTTTTTCTGGAAAAAACCTTTTGGCTTTCGCCGGAGGATTGGTCGCTTGCCTGCCAGACTCTGTATTTTTCCTGAACCTGGTTTTTTCTGAAAACCGTTTTTTGGAAAAACACCAGTTCTTCCACTCAAAAATAATTCATCGGCTTGAAAACAAAAAGATTCCCGTCTTTTGGAGAATCCTCTCGCAGGTTGCAGCCGCCTTTGTTTCCCTTTCAATATTGGTCGCCGGCTAAACTGCCGTTTCCGCGGCCTCTTTTTCTTTTTTCCTTTTCAAAAAATCGCCTAAAAACTCGTAAAAAATCCCTATTAAAGGAATGGCGAGAATGGCTCCCAGAATGCCCCAAAGCTTCCCTCCTATCATCATGGACACCAGGACGATGGCAGCGGGCAGTCCGATGAATTTCTTGGTCAGAACCGGGGTCAATATGTTCCCTTCTATCTGCTGGATAAGCACGAAGATTATCAGCATAAGCAAAGCCTTGACCCAAAGGCCCTGGATCATCAAGAACCCGACGATTATCGCTCCGGCGACCACCGGCCCGATGATGGGAATTATATTAGTGACTCCGCTTAAAAGCCCGAAAGAAACGCTGTATTCGACATCTAGGACGTAAGCTGCAAAAAACGTCAAGAATCCGACGAAAGCGCTTGATATCATCCTGGAAGAGAACCATCTGGATATTTTCATCTGGCTTTTTTCCCAAAGATCCATGATGGCCGACTCATATTTCTTAGGAGAGATCAGGATCAGCATTTTTTCGATCCCCATCTCCTCCACCGAAAGGAAGATGGCGATGGTGAAAATGGTGATGGACGAAAGCACTCCTCCGAAAAAAGAGAAAATGCCGCTGAAGATGCTCCCTGAAGCGTTGGTCAGCCAGGCTTCAACGGTGGCCGTGAAAGACTCAAGATTCTCAAAAGCCTCAATCCCTAAACCGCTCAAAGGAGGGGCTATCCTATCGAAATACTGCGGGAAAAGCTGGGTGAATTTACCCACTTCCGATGAAAGAGGAGCGGCGACCAGATAGATTAAGCCGCCGATCATGCCGAAAAAAACCAAATAGACGAATATGGTGGCCAGCACGCGGGGAACTTTCTTTTTCACCAAAAAAACGATCGCTGGATTAAAAAGTATGGAAATGATGATTGCAAAAATGAACCAGATCAGAATGTCCCTTATCGTGTAGAAAAGATAAAAGCCCAGGGCGGCCGTCCCGATCTTGAAAATCGTCCCCCAGGAAATGTCCAGCACTTTTTCTTCGTTCATGGCTGTTTTTAAAATTTATTCAAAATGTCTTGAAACCTCCCTTCTCTTTCAACCGGCCCTATCAAGGCCAGATTCAGATTTTTGACTTTAAAAACGTCCCTAGCAACTCTCAAAACGTCTTCTCTGGATATTTTATCCACGGCTTTGAATATTTCCTTCGGAGAAAGCATTTTTTCCTCCACAAGCTCCTGAGCGCCGTAAAAATAGGCCAAGGCGTCAGAAGATTCCAAGGACAAAGCCATTTTCCCTTTCAGATTATCCTTGGCTTTTTTGAGCTCGCCGGCCGGGACCTTTTCCCTGGCTATTTTCCTGTATTCTTTCAAAATCTCGGAAATCGCCTTCTCTACCTTATTATTATCCACGCCAGCCACGGTTAGTAAAGACCCTGTGTCGGAATCGGCGTCAGATTCAGTCCTGACATAGTAAGCCAGGCTGAGTTTCTCCCGCACTTTCACGAAAAGCCTGGAGCTCATCATCCCCCCGAGGATTATGGCCAAGATGTCCTGGACGTACCTGTCTGGATGGAACAAGCTGTATCCCCTGGCTCCAAGGCAGAAATGGGTCTGCCCCGTCTTCCTTTTTAGGACAAGAGACTGGGGCTTGGTCTGCTTTTCTTTGACTTTTTCTTTCGAAATGGGCAGGGACTCTCTTATCCCCGAAAAATATTTTCTTGTTAATTCAAAGGCTCTCTCCTGATCCACGTTCCCGGCGATGCAGACTACGGTATTGGAGGCGGTATAATGGCTTTTTTGGTATTCGACCAAATCCTTCCTCTTTATATTTCTGATATTCTCTTTCGTTCCTATGATCGGCCGGCCTGCCGCCTGATCCCCGTAAAGGACCTTGGGCCAGAGAGAATAGACATAGGTCATGGGATGGTCCTCTATCATGTTTATCTCCTCAATAATCACCCCTTTTTCTTTGATAACCTCTTTTGAAGGGAAAACGGAGCTGAGATAAATGTCAGAGACCCAATCTAAGGCCAGCTCCAGTTTGGAAGATTCCACTTTGGCAAAATAGCCTGTATATTCTTCGGAAGTGAAGGCGTTGAATATCCCTCCCACCTTGTCCATCTTTTCGGCCACTTCCAAGTAAGTGGGATTATTCTTCGTCCCTTTGAAGAACATATGCTCTAAAAAATGGGAAATCCCGTTAATCTCCTTGTTCTCGTATTTGGACCCGGCTCCGACTAGAACCAGAACAGTGGCGGCCTGGGTGTTTTTCCTCGGAACCACTATAATCCTCAATCCGTTTTTTGATTCCTTTCTGCAGATCATGAGATTTCTTTTGCTAAAAACTCGGCTATCCCCTTAATGTCTATCCTTTTTTGCTCCATCGTATCCCTGTTTCTTACGGTCAGGTCATCCTTTTCCAAAGAATCGAAATCCACAGTCAGGCAGAAAAACGTTCCTATCTCATCCTGCCTCCTGTACCTTTTGCCTATTGAGCCGACCTCGTCGTATTGGACGGAGAAATGAGGCTTGAGGGCTTGGTACACCTCTTTCGCTTTTTTAACGATCTCGGGCTTGTTCTTCATCAACGGAAGAACCGCTGCTTTCACCGGAGCGATCGACTTATGCAGCCTCAAGAAAACTTCTTCCTCCTTTACAGATTCCGTCGTCTTGGTCCTCCCTCCTTTTATTTCCTCAAAAGCGTTGCAAAGGAAGGCGAAAAACGACCTGTCCGCCCCGACCGACGTTTCTATGATGTGGGGCGTGTATCTCTTCCCTTCTGCTTCGTCAAAATAGCTCAAATCCTGGCCGGAACTCTTGGAATGATTGGAAAGATCCCAGTCCCCCCTGTTATGTATTCCCTCGATCTCCCTCCAGCCGAAAGGAAATTCATATTCGATATCGACCGCTCTTTTGGCGTAATGGGCCAGATCCTCTTTCGCGGCCTCCTTGAATCTGATGTTTTCCTTCCTCATCCCGAGATCCAAATACCATTTCATCCTCTTTTCCTTCCAGTATTCGAAGAACTCGCCCGCCTTTTCCGGATGGCAAAACCACTGCATCTCCATTTGTTCGAACTCCCTGGTCCTATAGATGAAGTCCCGCGGGGTGATTTCGTTCCTGAATGATTTTCCTATCTGAGCGATCCCAAAAGGGATCTTCAGTCTCATGGAATTCATCACGTTCTTAAAATTGACGTAAATCCCCTGGCAGGTCTCGGCCCTCAAATAGGCCTGTGAAGCTTCTTCCTCCACCGGCCCTACGAAGGTCTTCATCATAAGGTTGAACTTCCTGGGTTTGGTCACTTCCCCTCCGCATTCTGGGCATTTGCCGGTTATTTCGTCTGTTCTGAAGCGCTTTTTGCATTTCGTGCATTCAACCAGCTCGTCCGCAAAACCAGCCGTCAGATGACCGGAAGCCTCCCATATCTTCGGGGACATCAATATCGCCGCATCCAGGCCAACGACGCTATCCTGGGCCCTGACCATCTCTGACCACCAGGCTTTCTTTATATTGTTCTTCATTTCGACTCCCAAAGGCCCGAAATCATAGCAGGATCCGAACCCTCCGTATATCTCTGAAGAAGGGAACACGAATCCGCGCCGTTTTGCTAAAGAGACTATTTTTTGAAGCGATCCCATGTATGGATGAAGGAACTCAAGCTCGAAAAATGCTTCAAGCTCCTTTTTAAATTTTACCTCCTGACTTCACCCGCTCCTTCCCCGGCGTTCTCGTCTCCCAAGGAAGCGGTACTGATTTCAAGACCTTCTATTTGAAAGCTCCTTGCAGTCCACTTGTCGTCTCCGGAAATGGAAACGTCTTTTACCAGCAACGGGGTTTCTCCCTGCTGGGAGCTGTCCGGGACAAGGGCCACCTGGAAGGCTATTGAAGAAGATTTCTGGCTTTTTTCCAGGCTGCCTACTATCCAGACTATTTCCTTCGACTTTGAGTCGAAAGTGAAGTTGGAAACCTGCTCTTCCGGAAATATCTTCCCGGTTAGCCCTACGTTTTCCGGGAGGACCGCCCTTATCTTAACCCCTTCAACCGGATTGGATCCGTTTTCAACCTGCCAGATCACGGTGTACGTGGTCATGGATCCGACTTTGGGGGGAATCTCGCCTGTATTGCCGAAAACCTCCTCCCCTTCCGGACGGGGATCACCTTCAAAGAATTTGGAATCGTCCTGGAAATATACCTTGTTGGCAAGCTCTACTTTGGAATTTATCTTGGTTTCAAAATCCTTTCTGGTCTGGCCGAGATATATTTTGTTCACCGCTTTCTGATTGCTGTTCCCAGACTCCCAATCATCCTTAAGGTTTATCCAGAATTCCACTTTCCCTTCCTGCTGGCTTTTAAGTATTTGAAGGCTTGAATTCCTCCTCCAGTCAAAGACGATCGAGTTATCCCCTGTTTCGAATTCTCCGGTATATGATTTAAGGCTCGGAAAGTCGAACGGCCCCTCAAGCTTCGCTATCAAAAAAAGGTTGTTCAAATCCTCCTCCCCTATGTTTTTGAAGAATATCTCGTAGTGCAATATGTCGCCTGCCGATGCGACGTATTCAGGATTCCCGTTGATCTGCTGGGAGATATACAAGGAAGGAATCGATATCTGCACTCCCCTGTTCACCTCCTTGAGAAGGACGAATTCGTTGTTCTGCCATAACCCGAGCTTGGCCTGAAACACTTTTGTTTCCTCTGTTTCTCCCATGAGGTTCCCTTTGACGTCGATCCTTCCTCCTTCGGCCCGATTCAAAGACGCTATCTCCCATTCGTTCTTCGCCAGCCCTTCAGGCTCTGATTCTGAAAACTCGAAATCGGAAGGATATTCCATTTTCACCCTCAGATCGGAAAGCGGATAAGAAAGATTGGAAAAATAATTTATCCCGAATTGGATTTCCTTGGCCGATTCGGTTTTGGAAGGAAGGTCTATCTCAAGACTCAAAGAGACTTTTTCGATAACGGTCGTGAAAGTGGTGGAATTTTCATAGAACGGCTTGAGATTTTTCGGCCTGTACAGCATGGAGGCCTTCGCCTGCAGCATTTCTCCCTCCTTGCCGAACAGCCTGGCCTTGAAGGTTATTGTTTTCTCTTCTCCAGGATAGATCGCCTCTCCTAAGGTATCCTGCCCTTTGGTGACTCGTAAGGCATCTTCTCCTATTGGAAGAGCATGCTGGGGATATTCAAAGACCAGCTCAGGTTCCTCCAGCCTGGTATCCCCGTTGTTCTTGTATTTCACGATGTATTCCACTTCTTCGGCCAGGTCAGCGTATTCAGGGCCCATTATCTCCAGCTTCAGTATTTCTTTAGAATAGATGTTCTTCTGATAATAAAAATAGCCCAAAGCTCCAAGGACAAGAAATGCGATCGGCAGAATGACAAATATTTTATTCCTCATATCTTTTAATTTGAATTAGGTTTTCCTTCCCTGTTCCAAGAATAGGCGAAATTCCTCTGATATCTTTTTCAAACCGCTGAAATGGTCCTCTGAAAGCTTAAGTCTGGCAAGCATTCCTGGTCTTTTTTCCAAAATAATCCTTATTATCTTTATGACGTCCTGGCTGGTTCTCGACCCCTTCCTTTCTTTCTTAAAGCAGTCACTGCATACCACTCCTCCTGAATCGGAATCAAAATAGATGTCTTCGGAAGCTATCTTCCCCTGGCAATAAGCGCAGGAGTGCAAAGCTGGCTTGAATCCAAGAATGGCCGCCAGATTCCAGAAAAAATAATAATAAACTAGGTCATCCTTTCTCTCAATAAAAATCCTACTGCCCAGCATCCCGAAAGATTCTTTCAACAGCATCCAAAGGTTTTTATCCGGCTCCTCTTTGCCGATCATTTGGTCAAAGAGCTCCGCCATCCTGAAAGCCAAACTCGAAGCCTTAAGGTCTTTTTTGATCTCGGGGAAAGCGCGGATCGACCTGGCGTCAACGAGCGTCTTATTGTGCTTCCCCTGGATGAATTCCATTTCCGAAAAAGAAAAAAGGTCCATCCCTCCCTTGAGCTTCGAGGCGATCTTCCTGGCAGCTTTGGCTAAAATGGTCAATTTCCCGAAATCCTTGCTGAAAACAACAAAAAACTGATCCACTTCACCTCTGCCGTAATTTTTAAAAACAAAGGATCTTGTGCTGTAGCGCGTGAACATTTGCCTTATTTGTCACGCAAACTCTTTAAAACTCTTATTTGCCTGTCAATTTCAATTTTCTCCTTGCTCGTCTTGGCGGCATATTTTGCTTTCTCCAAATCCCTAATCCCCTTGTCGTAATCTCTCTGATCTATCCTATCTCCGAATTTGCTTCTGGGGAGCACTTCTTTTTCCAATTTCACCCGGTCCTCTTTCGAGATTATCCCTCCTCCGCCTGGAATCTGATAAGAAGCCTTTCTGAGAGCTTCCCTCACTTCAGCTCTGCTCAGGTCCTGTTTTTTTTCGAATAAAGGCATATTTAAATCATTATTTGACCTTTTTTATGCCCAACCAAATGGTTCGGCTGTCGACTTTTACCTCCTTTTCTATATTATACCCCATTCCCGGCTTTTTCCCTTCAAAAAGTCCTTGCGCCTTGGTTTCCTTCAAAATGATATCTTTGTTTCTTTTAATTATGTTGCTGATTTCAAAATTCCCGGAATAATATATCTCAATCCTGTCTTTCGGTTTAAGACCGCCTTCTTTCCTCATTTCCTGAGCAAATCTCAAAATTTCTTTTACCTCCCCTTCTTCTTTCAGCTCTTGGGTCATCTCGACATTCAAGGCGGCATTGATTTTCCCGCTTTCTTCTTTTTTCCAAAAGCGGCCAGAGGGCATGGTCTTCGCTGATTTTATCTTTTTTACATTCAGTTCTTCTTTAATCAGGCCTTCCAGCCCTTTTCCAAGAACCGTTCCCTTGATGCGGAATCTTAACTCGCTCAAAGGCTGCCTCAGCTTCAATCCGGAAGAAGCTCTGATTTTGAGACCGAGTTTCACCACTTCCCTTACCAGATTCATACTTTCGTCCAGCTTCTTATCTTCCCTTTTACCAATATTCTTCGGCCAATCTTCAAGGTGGACGCTTTTTCTCCCCCCTGCCATGCTGTAGACTTTTTCGCTCAAGAAAGGGACGAAAGGAGCCAAGATCAGAGATACCTCCTTCAACACGGCTTCCAGCACAAAAGCTGCTTCCTGCAGCTCCTCTTTCGTTTCCGGCTTCTGAAACCTCCTTCGAGACCTCCTGATGTACCACAAAGAAAGGTCTTCTATGACGAAATTCTCTATCAGTCTGGCCGCGGAAGTGACGTCGTATTCTCCCATCATTTTCCCGACTGATCTTTCGACAAAGCTCAGCCTGGACAGAATCCATTTGTCAAGAAGATTTTTGACGTTTTTTGGAGATTTCGAAGCTTCGGCCCTATAAGTTTCAAAAAACTTTGCGCAGTTCCAGAAAGTCATTGCAAACCTTCTGAGCGACTCGGAAAGATCTTTTTCCGAAAAAAGCTTGGAGTCACCGGGCTGGTTCAAAGTGAAGAGATACCATCTCACGGCGTCGGCCCCGTATATCGAAATCATCTGCCAGGGATTCACCACATTGCCTTTGGACTTTGACATCTTTTCTCCTTTCTTGTCCAAAATGTGGCCGACGGAAATAACATTTTTGTATGCCGGGCCGAAATTAAGCAAAGTTGAGATGGCATGCAGAGTGTAGAACCAGCCCCTGGTCTGATCCACCGCTTCTGAGATGTAGTCTGCCGGAAAAAGCGCGGGAGGCTTTTTTGACCCATCCTTCTGGTCAAAAGGCCAATGGGCCTGGGCGAAAGGCATGGAGCCTGAATCAAACCAGCAATCAATGACCTCTTTTACTCTCTTCATTTTCCCTTTCTGACAAGAGCAGTAAAATTCGATTTCGTCTACGTACGGCCTGTGAAGGTCTATTTCCATATCGAGGTCGTATGGGAAATTTCTGAATTCAACTTTCTTAAATTCTGACACCTCGAGCTTATTTTTTTCCCTGAAAGCGAAAAATTCCTTTTTGGGAATCCCTTTGAGAGCTGCTTCCAGCAAGGTCAGAGGCGTCTCATGACTCACCACCAGAATATTTTTCCCTTCGTATTTTTCATTGATTTCTTTCAAAAACTGGTGCATCCTTCTCTGGAGGTCGGTATAGCTCTCCCCTTTGGGGATCCTTTTCTTGAACCTCAAATCCAGGTCGTTCTTAAAATATGAATGGATTAGGTCTACCGATTTTCCGTTGAAAATCCCGGCGTTATACTCCCGCAGCCTTTTGTCGTATGCGGGTTTCACCTTGATCTCCTTGCTTATAATCTCGGCTGTTTCTTTGGTCCTTAAAAGATCGGAAGAGAAGATAAGGTCGATCTTCTTGGCTTTTAACTTCTTTGCCTGTTCTTCAACCTGCTTTCTTCCTTTTGGAGTCAAGGGACAGCGCAGCTTCTCTGGGAAGCACGCAGATATTCTCCTTTTCTGCCTTAAAGACTCTCCGTGCCTGATGAAATAAAAATTGTTCTTACTGGCTTTCTGCGAGGACAATTCTGCCATTCCGCCGATGAATATTTTTTTCTTGCATTTATCGCATTCCCATACTGGCAGCGGAGTCCCCCAGTATCTCTCTCTGGAAAAGGCCCAGTCCTTGACCTCCCTGAGCCATTCTCCGACCCTGCCTTCTTTCAAATGCGAAGGGACCCAGTTTATCCTTTCATTATTTAAAATAAGCTGTTTTTTCACCTTCTGCATGTTTATAAACCAGCTCTGCTTCGCATAATAAAGCAATGGGGATCCGCATCTCCAGCAAAAAGGATAATCGTGCTCATAATCTTCTTTCTTGAAAAGCAGGCCTTTTGTTTCCAGATCCTCTGTGACCATCGGATCTGCTTCTTTCACGAAAAGGTTGTCCCAGGCGTATCCTGGGGTCGTCATCCTGCCTGCTTCGTCAACCGTTTTCAAGACCAGAAGGTTGTTTTTCTTGCCCACTTCCAGGTCCTCTTCCCCGAAAGCCGGGGCTATGTGGACCAGTCCCGTGCCGTCCTCCAAGGAGACGAAACTCCCCGCTATCACCTTGTAATTGCTTCCCTGGCTGACCGCTTTTTCAGAGGGATAAAAAGGCAGGTATTTCAGGCCGACAAGGTCTTTCCCTTTGATTTCTTCTGACGCTTCAACTTCATTTCCGAGGATGTGGATCTTTTCTTTGAGCAAAATCAGTTTCTCGTCACCAAACTTCGCTTTCACATAAACGAAATCCGGATTCACGGCAATCCCGGTATTACCGGGCAGCGTCCAGGGAGTGGTCGTCCAGACGAGCAGGCTGGTTGATTCTTCATCCTCGAGCCTGAACTTGACGTAGACTGCCGGGTCTTTCACCTTTTTGTAGCCCAAAGCGACTTCGTGGCTGGACAGGACCGTGCCGCACCTCGGGCAGTAAGGAACCGATTTGTAATCCTGGTAGACGAGATTTTTTTCGCTGATTTTTTTCAAAATGCTCCAGACCGACTCGATATAGCCGTTCTTGTAAGTGATGTAAGGATTTTCCATGTCCACCCAAAACCCTATCCTTTCGGTGATTTTTTCCCAGTCCTGCTGATAAAGCCAGACCGACTTTCTGCACTGCTTGTTGAATTTGGCGATCCCGTATTTCTCTATTTCCTTCTTGCTCTTCAGCCCGAGCCTTTTTTCAACCTCGAGCTCGACCGGAAGGCCGTGGGTGTCCCACCCGGCTTTCCTTTCAACCTTAAAGCCCTGCATGGCCTTGTACCTGCAGATGACATCCTTGAAGATTCTTGCCAGAATGTGGTGTATTCCGGCCCTGCCGTTGGCAGTGGGAGGCCCTTCAAAAAATACGAACCTACGGGCATCTTTCCTCTGCTTTACGCTCTTTTTGAAAGTGTCGTCCTTGCGCCAAAATCTCAGGATTTTCTCTTCAATTTTGGGAAAATTCAGATCCATGAGTAATTAACATTCTACCAGATTTTTCCAAAAATAAAAAGGGCTCTTTACCCGTGTTTTCCCCTTCAAAAGACAAGCATCTACATTTGCTCCGGAGCGGATATCCCCATCAGCGACAGCGTGTTTTTTAAGGCGATCCTGGCTCCCAAAGCTAAAGAAAGCCTGGCCCGAGTCATTTTTTCGTCGTCTGAAATCACTTTGCAGTCCCCGTAAAACTGGTGGAAGGAACCGGCCAAATCCAAGGCGTATTTGGAAAGCCTTTGGATCTGATAGTCTTCAGCCGTGTCTTCTACTATTTCAGGGAAAAGAGTTATCTTCCTCAAAAGCTGGAGTTCTGAAGGATGGCTGAGCAAATGAGTGTCCTCAGCTGAAACGTCCTTGATGCCAGCTTTCCTGAAAATGCTGCAGATCCTGGCATGGGCGTACTGGACGTAATAGACCGGATTCCTTTCAGACTGCTCTTTCGCCAGGCTGATATCGATTTCCATGTGGGTATCAAGGGATTTTTGGAGGTAAAACCATCTCGCCGCGTCCAAGCCGATCTCATTGATAAGTTCTTCTAAGGTGACGATCTTTCCCGATCTCTTTGAAAGCTTTTCTTTCCCTTTGAGAGTCACCAGCTGGAGTATCAGGATTTCAAGATCCCCTTCCCTGCCGAGCATCCTGGCTGCCGCCTTCATCTTGCTCACATGAGCCTGGTGGTCCGCTCCCCAGATGTTGATTAATTTGTCAAAACCGCGGTCAAATTTGTTTTTATGGTAAGCGATGTCCCCGAGCAGATATGTGCCGAATCCGTTCTTTCTGACCAGCACCCAGTCTTTTTCGCTGCCGAATTGAGAAAGTTTGATCCATATGGCTCCTTCTTTTTCGTAAACCAGGCCTTTATCATAAAGCCATTTGAGGAGATCTTCGGTTCCGCCATTTCCGTAGATGTCGCTTTTCTCGGAAATCCAGTTGTCAAACCTTATCTTCAATTTTTCAGCGATGAATTTCCTGTTGTCTTCCTGGATAGAAGCGATTATTTGGTCGATGTTCGCCCCAGAACCCAATGTTAAAACCTTTTCTTCAAGATATGGAGTGTAATAAGGAAGAGTTCCTTTGGCAGCTTCGCTGCCGATCTGCGAAACAGTGTCCTTAATAGTGGCAATCTGAAGGCTGGAAGTGGCGTCGTTTATATAATATTCCCTGGCCACTTCTCGCCCGCTTTTTTCCAAGACATTGGCCAGAACGTCTCCGGCGAATGCGCTCCTCCCGTTCCCGATATGCAAAGGACCGGTCGGATTTCCGGAAATGAACTCGACATTCACCTTTCCCCCTCCTGCCAAAGTTCCGAAATTGTCTCCTTTTTCCAGCACTTCTCTGAGATAATCCTGAAGATATTCTTCTTTCAGGAAAAAGTTGACGAATCCCGGCCTTGCGCATTCCACCTTGGAGAAAACCGATTCCTTGTGCCTCAATTTTTCAACGATGACCTCTGCCGTTTCAAAAGGGTCTTTTCGGATCTCTTTGGCTATGGTCATGGCCGCATTGACGGAATAATCTCCCTGCTCGGGCTTCTGGGAACGCCCCACTCCAATGACAGGCATCTCAAAATCAGGGAAGACCCTTTCCTTCTGGAGAGACTCCACCGCCTCTTCCACTTCTTTTTTTATCATCTGGCGCACCATCAGGTTCATTTTACCTTTTAAAACGGCCGGACGCAATCGCTGGAAAAACAAGGAAATGGAAGTATAATGGAATAAAAACCGCTTCTTTTATGGGAACTTTGGAGTCAAACTACAATTTCGAAATCGTCGACCCGGGAAAATTGTACCGGTCCGCCCAGCCAAGCGGTTATTTTTTGAGCTATCTCAAAGAGAAATACGGCATCAAGACCATAATCGACCTGAGGGGAGCGGTCGAGGATTTCGAGGAAAAATTCGCCAGGGACAACGGCATATCCCTGATGCACATCCCCCTCAAGAATATCTTCCGCAGAACAGACAAGGAGGGCATCCGCAATTTTTTGAGCCTGTTCGAAAAACCGGAAAAAATTCCTGTTCTGATCCACTGTCGGAAAGGAATGGACAGGACCGGGATACTTGTCGCCGTTTACCGCGTGAGAGTGCAAAAGCAGGATGAAAAATATTCCTTTAAGGAGGCGAAGAGCAAAAGGATGAACCTTTACTGGAGATCCCTTCTCTTTCTTATGCTAAGATTGGAGAAAAGGTAAATGCCAACAATCGCCGAAAACAAAAAAGCATATTTCAACCACCAGATCCTGGAGAAGTTCGAAGCCGGATTATCTTTGACCGGCCAGGAAGTGAAATCGATCAAAGAAAGGAGCGTCAATTTGGCTGGATCCTACGTTTCCCTGAAAAAGGGCGAGTTTTTCTGGGTGGAAGCGACCATCCCGGCCTATCAGCCGGCCAACGCCCCTGGAAACTACGACAGCAAACGGCCCAGGAAGCTGCTTTTAAACAGAGAGGAAATAAGGTATTTGATCGGAAAGACAAGCCAAAAAAGCTTGACTTTAATCCCGTTAAAGATATATACTAAAAAAGAAAAAATTAAGCTTGAATTCGGGATAGGAAGAGGGAAAAAAACCATTAATAAGAGAGAACTGATAAAAAAGAGGGAGTTGGATATGAAAATAAAGAGAGAATTGAGGATGCGGGGGTGAAAGATTCGACAGGAACGTTTATAGAGTTCGGCAGGTTCAGTATTCTAGAATCTGACAAAACTTCTAGAAAGCAATAAGTGCCAACTTATTCAAACAACCCGCTTTAGCTTACGCTTAAAGCCATCCGCTCCGCCGACTCCCGATGAGCGGAAGCCGGGTGTCAAATCTTCGGGATAGACAGCCGACCCGTCCCGAACGGCTGTTGAACTTCTGGGACTGGGAGCATCGGAATTTTGCCAGTTTCATATCCGGCGCTCCGAAAAGAAAAAACCGGCTAAACCTGTAGAGAGAATTCATTAAACTTTCTGGACGAGGGTTCAATCCCTCCACCTCCACTTTTAAAGGATTTGTACGAAAAACCATTGATAAACAACAGAATAAGGGCGAGAGAAGTGATGCTGATAGGAGAAGAAGGGCAGCAGGAAGGGGTCGTAAAGATAGAAGAAGCGCTCCGCAAAGCCCGGGAGCGTAATTTAGATTTAGTGCAGGTCACCGAAAGGATCGATCCCCCGGTCTGCAGGATAATAGATCATGGAAAATACCTTTATCAGCTGGAGAAAAAAAGAAAGGAAACGGAAAAAAAGACCGGCGGGGACTTGAAAGGGATAAGATTGACTTTTAATATTTCCCTGCACGATCTTGAGACGAGAGCGGATAACGCCGCAAAATTCCTGAACCAGGGGAATAAAGTGAAGATTGAAATGCGCTTGAGGGGAAGAGAAAAGGCGCTGGGCGAATTCGCCAATGAAAAAATAGAGAAATTCCTCGGATTGCTGAAGGAAAAGATTCCTTTCAGGATAGAAAGAGGGATCAAAAAAGAGCTCCGGGGCCTCACGATGATAATATCAAAATCAACATGAAAACAAGAAAATCGATATCCAAAAGATTCAAAATCACAAAAAATGGAAAAGTCCTGAGAAGAGCCACTGGTCAGGATCATTACAGAGCCAAAAAAACCAGCAAGCAGACCAGGAAAGGCAGGAAATGGGTCAATCTGCCCAAGAACGAAGCCAAAAAAATTAAAAAGCTGTTGAGTAGGTGGTAAGCCAATTGTATAAAATACTATGGTCAGAATAAAAAGAGGAAAAACAGCCCACAAGCGAAGAAAAAACGTCCTCCAGCACGCCAAGGGTTTCAAATGGGGAAGAAAATCGAAATACAGACAGGCCAAGGAAGCTTTGTACCATGCCTGGACTTACGCTTACAGGGACAGGAAGGCGAAAAAAGGAGAATTTCGCAAACTTTGGCAGATAAAAATCAACGCTGCCTGCCGCCAGAGCGGCATTTCTTACAGTAAATTCATCTCAGGATTGAAGAAAAACAAGATCGAACTGGACAGAAAAATTCTGTCCCAACTGGCAGAAAGCTATCCAGAAGTGTTCAAAAAAGTAGCTGAAGAAGCGAAGAAATAAGGAAACCGCCCGCTTGTTGCGGGCAGTTTTTTTATATTTTGATTCCTTCCTTTCTGAGCAGCATCTTCTTGTACTGAATCCCTTTGTTGAATCCTCCGACCGTTCCGTCAGATTTAATCACCCTGTGGCAAGGAATAAGAGGGCTTATGTTCTTATGCAGGACATTCCCGACCGCCCTCCAAGATAAGGGGAATCCCGCTTTTTCAGCCACCTCTTTGTAGGTCATCACCCTGCCTCTCGGTATTTTTCTGACGACTCGGAAGACTTCTCTTTGAAAAGAAATCATCCGCCTCTTTGAGTATTTCTTTGGCATTGTCAAAAGTCAATTTTTTAACGGCCTTGGCGAAAGAAAGCCATGCAAAGCCGATATGTTCGTTCGAAAGCCTGATTTTCCTGGTTTTCGTTTCGGCCAGGTAGAAGACCACCTTTTTCAAAATCGGCTTGTCTTTAATCCTGAAAAAATATCTTATCCCTTTTTTAAACCCTTCCAATATCCTCAGGTCCTTTATCCCCGTTTCTTCCTTCACCTCTCGCTTCGCAGCATCCAATCTGGTCTCCCCTTCTTCAATGTGCCCTTTCGGGAAGTCCCAGTAATCCTTTTTCGATTTTGAACCCTGGGGATAATGCAGAAGGAGGTATTCTTTCCTGTCCTTTCTTTTCCTGAAGACCAGGGCGCCTGCCGATTTTTCAACTGACATAAGGTTTTTTGAAAAATTGAACTATCTTTGGCAAAGGCCATGAATTGATTATGTCCTTTTTCTCGGCCCATCCCCTCCTGGCCTGGTCGACCCCCGCTTTCATGTTCTCAAGATGGCCCTTCTGATGGGAATCGGTATTGATCGCCATTTTTACCCCTGCTTCTCTGGCTCTGCGGATATTAAGGTCGTTCAAGTCCATCCTTTCTGGAAAAGAGTTTATCTCCAAGGCGACGCTGTAAACTTTTGCGGCCCTCAATACCCTGTCGAAATCAATCTCGTAAGGATCCCTCTTTCCAAACAACCTGCCTGTCGGATGGGATATTACATTTACATGCCCATTCTTCATCGCTGTTATGATCCTTTCGGTCATGCCCTCTTTTTTCATTTTAAAATTGGAATGGACCCCGGCTATGACGTAATCCAGCTTTTTCAGGGCTTCGTCTTTAATGTCGACAGATCCGTCTTCCAATATATTGACTTCAGCCCCCTGAAGGATTGCGAATCTGATTCCAAGCTTCTCAAGCTCCCTGTTGAGCCGATCTATCTCCAGTCTCTGTTTCCTAAGATCGTTTTCATCGAGCCCTTTTTCGATTTTGAGGAATTTAGTGTGATCTGAAACGCCAAAATATTCGTATCCTGCTTCCTTGCAGGCTTCAGCCATTTCCCATACAGTGTTGGCTCCTCTGGCCCAGCTTGAATGGCAGTGAAGATCCCCTTTGATATCCTCATGTGCGATGAGTCTTGGAAGCCCTGGTTTTTCTCCTTTGAAATCTCTGATTGCAGCCTCTATTTCCCCTGAATTCTCCCTTATCTCAGGATCCATCCACTTCATGCCCAGGGCGCGGTAAATGCCTTCTTCTGTTCTGCCGGCGATCATTTTATTATTCCTAAAAAGGCCGTATTCTGAAAGCTTCAGCCCTTTGGTTGCGGCGATTTTCCTCAAAACGATATTGTGATCCTTGGAGCCGGTAAAATATTGGAGAGCCGCTCCAAAGCTATTTTCAGGGACGACCCTCAGATCAATATCGAATCCCCTGCTCGTTTTCACGGAAGCCTTTGTCCCTCCCCTGCTGCGCACCTTGACGACTCCTGGCAGGGAGACGAAAAAATCCATCGCTTTCTTTGAATTGCCCGCTGTAACCAGCATATCAGCGTCCCCTACGGTTTCCTTCTTCCTTCTTACAGATCCGGCTACAACGGCTCTCCTGACGTATTCGGATTTTCTGAGGGACTCTTCCATCTCTTCTATTTCCTCTAAAATATCCCCTGTTAAGAACCTGCCTTCAGATTTTTTTTTGAAACTTACGCTTTCCAAAATGTTCTTTTCCGTCTTTTCTCCGAATCCTTCAAGTTTGGCTATCTCATGATTTTTTGCCGCCCTTTCCAGACTCTTTATGTCAGATACCCCGAGCTTTCTGTAAAGAAGCTTGACCTTTTTGGGTCCCAGCCCCTCAAGCGAAACAAGCTCCCTCATTTTTATCGGCATCCTCGATTTCAGATTTTCATGGGTTTTTATCCTCCCTTTTCTGATATACTCTTCTATTTTTTCTGCGATGCTTTTCCCTACGCCAGGGATATTTTCCAAACCGCTCAACCCTTCCTCTTTGTATATGTCTTTCGCGTCCTTCCCAAGGCTCTCTAACCCGAAAGCGGCCCTCCTGTAGGCAAAGGGCTTGAACTGAACGTTTTCAGCTTCAAGAAAATCGGCTATCTCGTAAAGTAGATTCGCTATTTCCCTGTTTTTCATCGCTTCGAAAAATTTCCCTCACGCTGGCCGGAAATCCGCGGTCAAACACCCCTTTTATGTCATTCCTTATCCCTAAAAGCAGCAGCGTTCCTATTATGCCGGTCAATCCCACCGCGACGAAAACGGCGTCGAACCCGAACTGAGTCACCGCCCATCCTCCCAGCGCTCCGGAGATGCCGGTCCCCATCCCCACCAAAGTGGCATCTATCCCCCAGGCGGTGGCTTCCTGCCCTTTACCGATATGCCTGGTGAATATGGCAGACCAGCCGGAAAGCGACATTGCCATGGAAATCCCGTAAATCGTCTGCAAGAGGTATATCTGTATCGGAGTAGTGACGAAAATGAATCCGAAGGAAACCAGGGAAGCGATCGCCAAGCCGACAGTCAAAAACCAATAGTCGTCCTTCTCTCCAGGGCAAGTATCCAGTATGATGCCTATGGGTATCCTGAAAAAAGACCTGAAGATCCAATAAACTGCTGCCGCAATGCCGACGACCAGGGCGGATCCCCCTTCGATCCTGTCAACGATGAAAATGGCGAATACCGGAGTCAGCAATCCCCATCCTCCCCAAAAAGCCAGATCGCTCAGAACCAGGAACTTCACCACTCTGTTTATTTTTATTCCTAACATGATTTTTGTTTTATTTTCCTTTTCTCCTTATATTTTAAAGCCTGAATCTTTCTTTAGCAAGCAATATCCAATCCCTTGACAATTATTGCAAAAGATGTATAATATAGGCGTAAAACAATTTACCTCTTCTCTTTGGACTTTATGCGATAGAATCCAAAGAGAAGGGACGGCTGGAGTCGGTTGATAAAGCGGACGTATCCAGCCACGCCGTCTTCTTCAGAAAGGAGGAACGCCTTGTACAGAATAATAAGGCGTAGTACTCGTCCTCCCTAGAGGGCGTGTACTTTAACTCTCGTGAAATAATTGGACCGTCGGACCATTCAAGCCCGGATTCGTACACATCGCTCACCGGAGAAACAACGCACGCGCGTTACCCTCCATGAGAAAGTGATACGAATCCGGGCTCAACTTTTTTATACGATTCCTTCAAGAAGAAACGACTTTGACCGACAACTCCCTTTCCCTTGGCCGGTTGTCAAAATCGATGAGGACTATCTGCTGCCAGGTGCCGAGCTTTATCCTTCCTTTTTCCATAGGGAAAGATATGCAGGGTTTCATCAAAGCTGACCTCACGTGGGCGTATCCGTTTCCGTCCCCCCACTTCTTTTGGTGTTCATAGATGCCGTTCATCGGGGCCAATATTTCAAGCGCCCTTTTTAAATCCTTAATTGCCCCCTCTTCATATTCAATCGTAGTGACGCCAGCAGTGGATCCTGAACAGGAAACCAGGCAAATCCCGTCTTCCACACCTGACTGGGCCGCCAGCTCGGAAACCTTCTCAGTGATGTCAACAACATCATTGAACCCTTTTGTATTGATATAGAAAATCATACTTGCCCGTTTTTGTGGTTTTTTCCGTTGCTGTAGTTGGCGAAAGCCTCTATTTTTTTGAACAGAACATCCTTGGCCAGGCTGAATCCGAAATGGAAAAGCAGGACCAATCCGATCAGAGACATGAGAAGGTCTCCCGCCCTGATAATCATGGCGAAAGCCGGGGCCATGAAAGAGCCTATCCCCAGGACTGAAAAAACGAGAGCCTGGAAAGTTTCGTGCACTCCGAGAGCGGTCGGAACAGGAACCATCAAGGCGAAATACGAGAAACTGAGGACTGAAAGGGCGGGCAGCAGGCCTAGCGTCTTGCCGAGGAAAAAGAGCAAGACCCATACCCTGGCCAGCATCACTCCGCAGCGCAGGAAGGAAAGGGCGACCACTTTCCAGAATAACCTCCCTGTCGGCTTGAGTATTTTGAAAAATTCCATTTCCAATTCGAAAGGCTTGCCGTCGTCAGCCTCTGGTTTGAAAAGGCCGACGAAAAATTTCAGAATGCTCTGCTTTTTGAAACATTTAGAATAGAACAGGAAGATGCCGGCAATGAAAAGAGCCAAAACCGATCCTAATGCCAAATTGAAACCGGAAAAATGGAATCCGGTTGAAAAAACGAAATATACCACCCCGATCAGGATAAGAAACACGTAAACAGTGAGCTCTATCATCCTGTCTACCACCACCGAAGCTACTCCCTGATCCCAACTCAATGAATATTTCTTTTTTATGAGATATGCTTTCAAAGTTTCCCCTCCGAAAAGAACGACGGGGGCCAGGAACATGACCGAGAATCCGGCAAGGTAAATCCTAAACAAAGGGAGAAAGGGTATGTTTATCCCCTGCCCTTTCAGGACTTCCTGCCACCTCAAATTCCCGACCACCAACATCAAAAAGCTCAACCCCAGGATTATAAGCCCGTCCCAGCCGGAAAAAGACAGAAAGACGGATTTCACTTCTTCCCAGCCTGTTTTCTGGACGACTGCCAACAAAAGCAGGGTGCCGATAACCAATGATATAAAAAAAAGCAGAACTTTTTTCATGCTATTTTCCAGTATATCCTTATTTTTTCGGCCAGTAAAGCCATCTTTATGTTGACAAAAATGAATCAATGATGTATAATATCATGTCTAAGCTCTTTCAGATAAACGTCTTTATTCTTATGAGAGTCTTGCCTGCTAACCTCCTTGCAGGCCCCCTGTTTTTTTGTTCTTTCAAATATTTAGGGGATAAAGGCCTCAGTGTCTAAAAGATTCTCATAAGAATGGAGACGAGACAATCGGCATAAATCCGGAGAAAATCCGGATTTTTGCTTTCTCAGCAGGTAAGATGGAAAAGCCCGATTACCTTTTTCTGCTTCCCTTCCTCTTCCATGGAATCCTGGAGTATTATATTGAAAGTCTTAACTGCTTCCCCTGTCCTATCAGTAACAAGTTCAATCCCCCTCTCTGTTATGAAATCCCTGCATTCTTCGGTCAGCTTCGCCATCCCGGATTCCCCTGTCCCCATGACTATAAGCTCTGGATCCTGATCCACTGCCCTTTCTACGTCTTTGAGGCTGAAAACATGGCTCTCTTCCCTTTGCCAGTCAAAAACTTCGCCGTCCCATCTCACTTCGACGTCTTTTGAATAATGATTGCCGTTTATGACGATCGAGCCGAAAAAATATTCGTCTATCATTCTATTCAGAATAAAGTTTTTTGTTTCAGGCCGGGTCCTGGTTTTTCAGCAGGAAAAATCCTGATCCTGCCGAAGACCCCGTCATACCCAGGCTCGATAAGGACATCCCCCTGCCTGGCCCTTATTATCGCTTCCGCGATTTCAGGAGCGGTTTCTGCTTCCAAATCTTTCCTGGAAGCGTCCAAAAGTATTTTTAAAGAGGAGCCGAACTTGCCGATAAGATTCTCATATTCTTTCGCCCCTGCTTTAGTCAAAGAAGCGTTCCCCATGGCTTCAGTTATAATTTCCTCTAAAGGTATCAGGCTCTTGAAAGGGACGGCGTTTTCCGGCTTGAATCCTTCCTGTCTGTCTGCCAACTGCTCCACCCTGCTCAAAACCCCTACAGTCAAAGGCTTTCCGCAGACAGGGCAGGCGCCGTTGCTCTTTCTGGATTCTGCCGGGGAAAGGGAAACTCCGCAATTCCTGTGGCCGTCATAATGATATTTCCCTTCTTCAGGATAAAATTCGATGGTATAGAGAAACCTTTCAGGATTTTTCTCCTTGATCGCTCCTATAATCGCAGGATAGCTGAGACCAATATCGAAAACATTGGCTTCCCTGCCGATCTTCCCCGGGCTGTGTGCGTCGGAGTTGCTTATCAAGCTGACGCTGTCCAGCGCTTTCAGCCTCCAGTTCATCGAAGGATCTGAAGAGAGCCCTGTTTCAATGGCATATATGCGGTCCGAATACTCTTCAAAGCACTCTTCTATGGAGTCGAACCCTGACTTCGACCCGAATATCCCGAACCAGGGAGTCCAGGCGTGTGCGGGAACGACCAGACAATCTTCGGAAGCTTCCAAGACTATTTTGGCCAGTTCCTTGGCGTCAAGCCCGAGTATCGGCCTTCCGTCAGATTTGAGATTCCCTATCAGTCCGAGTCTTACATTGATTTTTTCTGCGGTTTCAAACGAAGGAGCAAGAATAAGAACATGGATTTTTCTCACTTTGCCGTCTTTGGAATAAATACAACTTATCTCGTTGGTAAGAATGAACCTTATGCCGTTATCCTGTTTTTTCATCTTGAAAAGTCCTTCCTGATCCGGCTCCAGGCTTTCTTTGAGGTATCTGAACCATTCGGGATGGGAAAAATCCCCAGTACCTAAAACGTCTATCCCTTTACGTTTGGCTGAACAAGCCAGATGCTCCAGATCCGTTTCTTTACTGGTGGCCCTGGAATACTTGGAATGAATATGGAAATCGCAGACGATCTTCATCTTAAAAACCTTTTACGATGTCCGGCAGGTTTGTCGCTAGATACCAGATTATCAGGACGAAGACCGAAACGATTATAATGACGTCTAATTTTGTCATGGTTTTTTAAAAGAATAATATATCAGCCCCAGATATTCGTGAAAGGCCAGATTGCACTTTCTGAGATTGTCCGCCTGGGGGAAAAAATCAAAAATACTGTAATCTTTTTCCGCCTTGAAGTCTGATGGAACGGGAAACGGCTGCAACCCATATTTTTCAAAGGAGTACACCGCCCTGGGCATGTGATAGGCAGAAGTAACCAAAGCGAATTTCTTTTCTCGGACGATATCTTTCACTTCCTTGGCCGATTGAAAAGTCGTTTTTGATTCAGATTCAACGATTATCCTTTCTTCCTCCACTCCCAAAGATCCAAGAAAGCCGGCTATTTCGCTGGCTGAAGAGAAAGAAAGGGTCGGATCGTCCCCGGAGACTATGATGTAAGGCTTGTCGCTGAAGTTTGAATACAATTGGAACGCTTTTACGACCCGGAATATTGTGCTTTCCCCTAAAGCGGTCTTGCTGTTTTCCATCCCTCCTGTCAGGAGAACGATGTATTCCGCTTCCTGGGCGTCCTGTTCCTCATATCTGTTCTCAAGAGGGCGGATCAGAAGGTCGGCGGACGGGGTAACGGAAAAGAAAAGGTAAAAAGCCGTTCCGACAATAAGCAGGACCATGCCCGCTTTCCTTTTGGACAGCAAAAGACCCGAAAGGAGGATAAGGAAAAGGAAAACCGTGGGAAACGAAAATGTTTGTAAAAGTTTAAAAAAAACCATAATCAAGGCTTTTACGAAATTTTTCCAATCATTCTGCAGAAAAAAGATCGCAGGCAGCGACCTGCCGGAAAACGCCTATCTTTTGCAACCGAAAATCAGGGCTTGTAAACCTGGTATCCTTCCCTCACTTTTTGGTCGATCTTCAGCCCGAATTCCGCTCCTTTCTTGGCTTCCTTCACCTTCTGGTGGTCAACTTCCATGGAATCCACTTCCTGGGTAAAATCAGCATCTCCCCCAACCACATGGATGGTGTCCCCCACTTTGATCTTGTCTGAGGCCTTTATCACTGCCACTCCTATATTCCCGAAGTAATGGGTTATTTCGCCGACTAATTTTTCTTTTTTGTCCGGCATAAAATTTTACTGAAATGGTTTAACGACCTTTTTTAACTACCTCCAGCAGTTTTTGAACGAGCCTTTTGGGGTCTCTGTCATAAACTATCTTAGCCGCCTTCCTATGCGGTTTGCTCAAAAGATCCTTTATGGAATCTGCCGTCCCTCCAGATCCTTCCAAAATCCCTATCGGCTTTTTATCCTCGAATGCGATGGTAAATTCGTTCAGCGTCCCCATCCTGCCGCAGCAGATGATCACTGCGTCGGCCGCCCTGGTCATCAGAAGGTTTCTTCCGCTGTAGTCGAATCCGGTGAAGACTATCACGTCGAACTGATCTATAGGGAGCTTGTATGTCTTCTGGTGGGCCTTGAGGGAGGCGGCGGGAGAGAATCCGATGCTTATCCCTCCTGCTTCCTTACAGCCCTTGGCCGAATAATAAGGGACTCCGGTCGTGGCTCCGGTTATCAGGACAGACCCGCTTTTGGCTATTTCCCTCCCCAGATTCTCAGCCAGCTTTTCTATTCCTTTTGAACAGGTGTTGAGCTTCGAAGCTCCGCTTACTGCGATTTTATATTTCATTACATTCATTTTACCAATTTAAAGAGAAAAGATAAAGAAGCGTTTTAACTTGACTAAAATGCTTTTTATTGGTATAATATCAAAAGGAGGTAAAAGTTGGTAACGAAAAATAGAAAACCAAAGAAACTCTTCCTGATAAAAGGGTGCCTTCCTGGGATACCTGAGATCAAGGAAAAGTATGTCACAGCTTCTTCAGAACGCCAAGCCTTCAAGGCTCTGAAGAAACTTCTCGAAAAAATATGTCCCAGGACGAGAATCCCACCCTTGAGCTCTTATCTCAATATCGAGGAAGTAGTTCGTCCCATTTCGCCCCGCAAGCCCTCTGGCAAATAGTCAGAGGGCTGTTTCTTTGCAACGATATAAAAATTCTGCCTGTTCCTTTTTTCGTTTTTGACGATTCCAGACTTTTCTATTGTAAACCTTGATTCTTTAACAATTTTTCCCAATTCCTTTTCGGAAAAAATATGATAATACCTTCTTGCCTTCTTCCGCCATGGAACGAAGACGTCTCCCTTGTCCATATCCTCCCTTTTAAATATTTTAGATAACAATGATTTTAAATTCAAGAAAACCATTTTCCTGAACGGCAATTTCCAACAGGTTAATACAAGAATGCCTCCGGGTTTCAGCACTCTTTCCGCCTCCTTCAAAAATTTCATCCTTAAACCGTATGATGGAATATGATGGAGAACAGCGATGCTGTAGATTTTATCGAAATTGTTGCCCGGAAAGGGAAGATTCAAAGCGTCTGCCGTTTCAAACCTTGCTCCAGGATTTTCCCTTTTTGCTATTTCAACCAATTTAGGGGAAGCATCCGTCCCAAAATAGTCAACCTTTCTTTTTTTGAAAAAACGGAAGAATCTTCCGTTGCCGCAACCTAAATCCAAGACCTTTTCCCCGAGGTTGAGACTGTCGAACAAAAATTCAATTTCTGGCCAGGGTTCTTTCCTGGTCCTTGAAAATTCATCTGCCTCCAGGTTATAATAGTCTGTAATCTCTTTTAGCAATTGTTCGGCCCTTTTTTCTTTCATGGAAGCATTGAAAAAAATAGTCGAAAGATTAAATGGATCCGGAGCGAAAACTCCGGCTGATTTGGCTAGGATAAAAAGGGAAACGGCCAAGAGATACGGCATCCCCTGCCCTTCAAACCGCGAGCTATTAAAAGCTTATCACGAAACAACCAGGGTCAAAAGGTCCTTGAGAATCGAACGCCTTTTGAGGGTGAGGCCGATAAGGTCACTTTCAGGGATAGTCAACGTTTCCGTACTGACAAAGCCCTATCCTTGCCCTGGAAAATGCGTTTATTGCCCTTCAGAAAAAGGGGCCCCCAAAAGCTACCTTAAGAACGAGCCTGCGGTGATGAGGGCCGTTTCGAACAAATACGACCCTTTCAAACAAACCGAAATGAGATTGAAAGCTCTTAAGGAAGGAGGCCATCCTATAGATAAAATCGATCTGAGAATAATCGGAGGCACCTGGAGTTTTTATCCGAAAAATTATCAGTCCTGGTTCGTTAAAAGATGCTTTGACGCCTGTAATAAGTCTTTCTCAAAAAATCTCTTTATAGCTCAAAAAAAGAACGAAAAATCCTGCAGCAGGATAATCGGGATATCGGTCGAAACCAGACCGGATTTTGTGACGAAAGAAGAGATAACAAGATTGAGACGCCTCGGCATCACAGGAGTCGAGCTGGGAGTCCAAAGCCTTTTTGACGATGTCTTGAAAATTAACAAAAGGGGTCATAAAGTGGAAGAAACGATCCTTGCCACCGAGCTTCTCAAGAATACGGGATTCAAAGTCTGCTACCAGATGATGCCCAATCTTCCGGGATCTGACCTTAAAAAGGACGTGAAGATGTTCAAAGTTCTCTTTCTTGACCAAAGGTTCAGGCCAGACTGGCTGAAAATATATCCGACTGCAATCTTGAAAAACTCCTTGCTGCACAAATGGTGGAAAAAAGGAAAGTATGAAGTTTACACGGACCGCCAGGCCATAGATCTTATCAAAAGCATCAAAAAAATCGTTCCATATTATGTAAGAATCCAAAGGATTATAAGAGACATCCCTTCTTGCAGCATAGCTGCCGGGCCGGCCCGCATCTCCAATCTCCGCCAGGTGGTCGGAAGGGAGATCAAAAACGAAAAATGGAGCTGCAAATGCATAAGGTGCAGGGAGGTGAGGTCGGCCTACGAATCTGATGAAAAGGTTTTTCTTTTCAGAAAGGATTTCACGGCTTCGAACGGCAAGGAGGTTTTTTTGACTATGGAAGATAGAAAGCGGAAAAGGCTTTACAGCCTTCTCCGTTTGAGAAAGCAAAGCAAATATCCTGTTTCCAAAATTCTCGATGGCGCTGCTTTGATAAGAGAATTACACACTTACGGCCAGCTCCAGGAGATAAAAAAAGAAAGGAACAAAAATTCCCCCCAGCATACCGGGCTCGGCAAAAGACTGATGGAAGAAGCTGAAAAAATAGCCGAGAAAGAATTCAAGGCGAAAAAAATAGCCGTCATATCCGGCATCGGCGTAAGGGGATATTACAGAAAACTCGGATACGACTTGAGAGACACTTACATGGTTAAAAACCTGGACAATTAAGGCTTTTCCAATAAAAAGGTTTTTCTGATCCTTTTTCCAGCCTCTTCCTTCTCTTTAATGGAAATCAGGCTCTTTTTTATCCCCCTTTCGAGAATCTCTATAGTCTTGTCCATTTCTTTCTGATCCGGGAGATAAGGGGTGCCGTCCTTGCCTCCGTGGGCGAAGCTGTATCTAGCCGGATCTTTGTACGAAGGGATTGCTCCGTAAACCAGTTCAGAAACCAGGGAAAGGGCCCTTATGGTCTTGGGGCCGACTCCTTTAAGACTCAAAAGCTCCTCGAATCCTTTGGGATCGCTTTCTTTTATGGAAAAAACCGTTCTTTCCAAACGCTTCAGGTCGAACTTCTCTTCCACGACCGGATGCCAGTAGAACTCCTTATCGTAGAGTTTCATTGATACGAGGTTGTTTTCCTTTTTGGTCTGGATGAGCTTTAAGTTTTTCAAAAAGGAGCCTGCTTCCTCGGTCGCCATCTTCTCGCTCACTTCCCTGTTCTTTGCGCTTTCCTTGGCGACCAGATTCAACGGCCTAGCCCTGGCCCCGGATATGATGCCTGCATGGGGCTCTTCGATGAATTCTTTTTTCTTGGAAAGGGACTCTGAAAGCCAGTGATAGCGCCTCGCTGTTTGGTTTTCCGTGTTCATTCCCTGCTGTATGACCGCCCAGCTGCCGGACTTGGTGAACAGGAAATTATGCTGATAAATCTGGTAATTATCCTGTATCAAGGAGGAATCCACTTTAGCCGCCATCTTTGAGGCATATATCAGGTCCGGGGCGAAAGAGAAATGCCTGGATATCCCATAAGCTTCAATCTCCGTCGGGGTCTCTCTTGAAGTCCTTTTGCCTCCGCAGACGTAAAGGCCGAGATGGTCCTGCACCTCGAAAAGTCCGGCTTTCAAGGCTCCCAAAGTGGTGACGGTAAGCCCGCTGCTGTTCCAGTCGAAACCCAGGACGCATCCGAAAGATTGGAACCATACAGGATCAGACATTCTTTTCAGGAATTCTTCCGGGCCGAACTCCTCAACAATGGCCGTGGTTATGCCTTTGGAAAGCCTTTTCATCCTTTCAAAAAGCCACCTGGGGCACCTTCCGTAATCCAAAGGGACTGTGGCAACGCCTGTCTTCATATCTTCATTTTATCACAAAAGGCATAAGGTTGACTTATGCCGATTAAAAGAATAATAAAAATATCCTAGGAGTTCCTGGAAATCCTTATAAGCCCGGAGCAAGGCACTATTTCCACTCCTTTTCCTTGGAGCTTGTCCAAAAACAGGTTTATCCCCAAAGAATCAGAAGACATGTGGCCGGCTATCACCACGTTGATGTTAGCCGCTTCCGCTTCCTTCTTGTGTTCTTCTGAAACGTGCATGCCGATGACCGTGCCTATCCCGGCCTGAGCCATTTTTTCGTAAAGCTTCGAGGATCCTTCCGTCCCTCCTGTGATTTCGGTCAAGGCGATTTTCCCGCACCTGTTCTCCTCCTCCCCTACGAAAATCTTGGGCCCTGCCCCTATTTCCCCGGCTTTTTTGTACTCAGGGATTTTTTTGAGGAGATCCAAAACATCTCCTATCCTTTCTAAATTCTCGTTTTCGACAGCGTCTTTCAGAAACTTCGCTGCCAGGTTGTCGCACGGAGTATGCGAATTAATCAAATTGATCCCCAAAAGCCTGGCCGCATCCACCGTCCTTTCGTGATTCAGGCAGTTGACTCCCCTTGAGACCTCCCTGATCTTTTCTCTCATCAGCCCCTCGGCGATGTTTATGGGCACGCCGTAAAGGTTCAGAACGTCGCACTGCAGTTCCATGACGTCAGCCAAATGGGCCAATCCCTTCCCTATCGGGTGATGGGCTATGACCAAATCAATGCCTCCCAGATCTTTCGCCATCAACACTTCGGCAGGCTCGATATCAACTCCTACCAGCACTCTTTTGACGTCTTTGTCCTGGGAAATATTGTAAATGCGGGAATCAAGATAAGGATTTTCAAGGGCTTCCTTGTCGAACTCATTCTTCTTTTTGTCAGGAAGGCTGTCATATTCCTTCTTTTTCCTCGCCAAAAACTTCCCAACCCCTTCTTCGGTCCTGAAATCGGACTCGATCCCCATTTTTATAGCAAGGTCGAAAATCTCTTTAGTTTTCATTGCATTTTACAATCAGCAGATTTTCCTCAAACTTTTTGCTCTTCATCTTTCTTGCCTAAAAAATCGTAAAGCCTAAATATGGCCTTCCTTTGGTCTCCTTCTCCAAAAATTTCCTGCCTTATTTGGGCCTTCTTTTTCCTCAACTGCTTTTTGACGCTTCTGGGTATCCTTTTCATATTTTTTTCATTTCTTCCAAAATTATTTCCCTATCGCTCCAAGGGATCTTCTTTCCTTTTGCGATGCACATCCACATCTCAGACCCTTTACCCGTTACAACGACCGTATCATTATTCCGGGCTGAAGACAAGGCTTCCGCTATAGCTTTCCTCCTGTCCAAGACCTTTTTAAGCTCAGAAAAATTGGAGATTCCCTTTTCTATGTCTTCAATTATCTCCATCGGAGGTTCGTCGTAAGGGTCTTCGTTCGTCAATATTATCTTGTCACAAAATGAAGCTGCTATATCCCCCATCCTGGGCCTCTTCCATTTGTCTCGCCCTCCTCCGCAAGACCCCAGGACGCAGATCAACCTGCTGCCTTCCTTTTTCAGCGTTCCATATACTTTTTCCAAAGAATCGGGAGTGTGGGCGTAATCAACGACGACTTTGAATGGATTTGAGACGACTGTTTCCATCCGGCCCGGGATCAACGTAACTTCTTGCAAGGCTTTCTTGCATGTTTCTGGATCCAGCCCCAGGACGGATCCAGTTGCTAATGCAGCCAGCGCGTTGTATGTATTAAACTCCCCTGGCAGTTTCAAATCAAAAGGATTGTATTTCTGCAGATCCTTGATACCGTAGCCTTCCTTTTTTTCCGCCGGAAAATCCCAAAAATACCCGGCATTCTGGTCATCCAGGTTTACGACATGGATTTTTTTGCAAACCGAGAAAAGAGCCCCTTTCGCCTTCTTGTAGTTTTCAAATCCGCCGTGGCTTTCGATGTGCTCCGGGCTGAGATTGGTGAAAACAACCGCTTCAAAATCAATGAACCTGTGGCGGGATTGCCTTATCCCCTCTGAAGTCACTTCCAACACGGCGCAGGAGCAGCCCTGGCCAACCGCTTTTTTCAAAAATTTCTGCAATTTGAATCGCCCGGGCATGGTCATTTTCAGGGTGTTGGGCTCCTCCTCCCTTCCTATCTTGAAGCGGATGGAAGAAGCAGAAGCCGTTTTCCGGCCTGAAGCTTCAAGTATCCTTGATATTAGATCCACGGTCGTGGATTTCCCGTTGGTCCCGGTCACCCCCACCACCAAAAGCTTTCTCGAGGGAAAACCGCAAAAAAAAGCCCCTGCAAAAGCGAGGAGAAGATGATACCATCCTATCAAAAACTTGGGAACGATTTTTCTGAGCAACGATTTCATGATGGTTACCTCCTCCCCAATATTTTGAGGGCTTCTTTCACTTTTTCTTCTGTCTTTTCCAAATTGGCAGGTGTTTCCTTCAAGGCCTGCAATGCCCTTTGTTTCGGGAATCCCAGTGAAACCAGCGCGTCCAGGGCTTCGCTGGGAAGGTCTTTATTAAGAGCCGGGCTGGATTCTTTTATCTTCCCTGTCAGTTCCAAGACGATCTTCTGGGCTTTCTTCTTGCCGACTCCTTTCACTTTGTGTTCAAGCTCCCCTTTCTCCATAACCTCTTTCAATTTCTCTAAGCTTCCGAACACGGAAAGATCAAGGGCGGTCCTGGGGCCGATTCCTGAGATTTCGTTAAGTATTTCGAACAGCTCAAGCTCTTCTTCAGCCAAAAAGCCGTAGAGCTCTATGCTTCCTTCCTTTGGGAAAAGATAGGTGAAAATCTTGATTTCCCCCTGGTCCGGCATCTTTTCTCGCACCGCAGAAGAACAGTTGATTTTGTATCCGATTCCCCCGTTTTCAATGACAACGAATTTCTCCTCCTTAAAAACAATTTTTCCTCTGATGTAGTGGATCATTAGGTTATTCTACACTAAAAGACGGAAACGTTAAACTTGAAAAAAACCGAGTTCCGTTTTAAAATATGGTGTATGTTCAATCTGAAATCTCGCTTTAACCCGACCGGAGACCAGCCCCAGGCCATAGAAAAGCTTGTCAAAAACATCGAAAGAGGTGTGAAAAGGCAGGTCTTGCTCGGAGTAACCGGGTCCGGGAAGACGATGACAATGGCCAAAGTCATTGAAAGATGCCAAAGGCCCGCCCTGGTTATAAGCCCGAATAAAACCCTTTGTGCCCAGCTTTTTCAGGAATTCAAGGATTTTTTCCCTGACAACGCCGTCCATTATTTCGTAAGCTATTACGACTACTACCAGCCGGAAGCCTATATCCCCCAGACAGACACTTATATAGAGAAGGATTCGAAGATCAACGAAACCATCGACCAGCTCAGGCATGCTGCCATCCAGGACCTTTTGACGAGAAAGGACGCTATCGTGGTGGCTTCCGTGTCTTGCATCTACAATATAGGCTCGCCTGAATATTACAAACAGATATCTCTAGAGCTGAAAACGGGCCAGAAAATGGAAAGAAAAAGGCTTCTTTTCTCTTTGTCCGCCCTCCAATATAAAAGAAACGACATTGAATTCGGGCCGGGAGACTTCAGGGCCAGGGGAAGCATCATCGACATCCATCTGGTGACGGGAAAGGAAATTTTGAGGATAGAACTCTGGCAGGACAGGATCGAAAAGATATCCTCCTTCTCTGCTTCCTTTGACCATGAATCGGAAAAAGCGCAGCCGAGCTGCCGCGTTTTTCCAGCCACTTTCTGGGTCACCCCCCAGGGAGAGATAGACATCGCCGCAGAGAACATCAGGAATGAACTTGAAGAAAGGCTGGAATACCTGAAAAAAAACGGGAAGCTACTGGAAGCTCAGAGGCTCGAGGAGAGGACTAACTACGATCTGGAGCTTTTGAAGGAAACCGGATATTGTCATGGAGTGGAAAACTATTCCCGGCACCTTGAATTCAGAAAACCGGGTCAACCCCCATATTCCCTGTTGGAATACTTCCCTGCTCTGGAAGGGAAAAGGGATTTTTTGACCTTCATAGACGAATCCCATCTCACTATTTCCCAGATAAGGGCGATGGCAATCCAGGACAGGGCAAGAAAGCAGGTATTGATCGAACACGGGTTCCGCCTCCCGTCAGCCATAGACAACAGGCCTCTGACTTTCGACGAATTTAAAGAAAAAATATCCCAGACCGTCTGCGTTTCGGCCACCCCGGGGAAATTCGAAACCGGGGACTTCATCGAAGAAACGGAAAAGGAAAACGCGAAAAACTACATAGTCGAACAACTGGTCAGGCCCACTGGATTGCTTGAACCTTCTATCGAGGTGAGGAAAACGGAAAGACAGATGGATGACCTCGCAGAAGAAATTAAAAAAAGGATCGAAAAAAATCAGAAAACCCTGGTCATCACCCTGACCAAAAAGCTGGCTGAAGCCCTGTCAGACCATTTGGTTGAACAGGGAATCAAGACCAAATGGCTCCATTCGGAGATTAAGACTTTGGAAAGGCCGGGAATACTGGCCGAGTTGAGAAAGGGAGAATACGACGTCCTGGTCGGGATAAACCTTTTAAGGGAGGGACTGGATCTGCCGGAAGTCTCACTGGTCGCCATTCTTGACGCAGATAAAGAGGGATTCCTGAGGAATGAAACAACCCTCATTCAGACAATGGGAAGAGCAGCCAGGCACAAAGAAGGAAAGGCGATAATGTATGCCGACAAAACCACCGAATCCATGCAAAAAGCCATTTCCGAAGTCTCGCGAAGAAGAAAAATCCAGGAAAGGTACAACAAGGAAAATAAGATAACGCCGAAGGCTGTTTCAAAGGAAATAAGAGAATGGTCATTCGCTTCAAAGGAAAAGCAGGTTGCCCTCGAGATGGGCTTCATAAAGGACGTAAAACTGCTGGAAAAGGAGATGAAGGCTGCCGCCGGTATATTGGATTTTGAAAGGGCGGCGGTGATAAGAGACATCATTAAAAAGATGGAAAAAGGCGGAAAGAGTTGATTTTTCCCGACATCTTTGATATATTGGACATAATATGCCAATTACAAAAGCAGCCAAAAAAGCGATCCGCCAGAGCGGAAGGAGAAAAAAAAGGAATGCGTCCCAAAGGACGAATATGAGAGAGCTTCTCAAAAAAGCGAAGGTTTTGATTTCCGGGGGCAAGATGAAGGAAGCAAAAGACCTTCTTCCTGAGATATACAAATCGCTGGACAAAGCCGCCAAAAACGGCCTGATCAAAAAAAACACCGCTTCGAGAAACAAGTCAAGGATAGCGAAATCTCTCAAAATCCGCTAAATTTCGGCGACCAAAAAATCAAGAGCGGTTTTCGGATCGATCTCCCCTCTTTTGATCTTGAAGTCTATCTGAAAAAGCTTCCGATAGATTTTTTTCAGTTCTTCCAGCGAAAACCTTTTAGAAAGTTCAAAACTCTTTTTAAATGGATATGGTTTCATGCCCGTTTCGTTGGCCATCAAAGGATAGGGCATTCCTTGTTCGGCCAGATCTTTCACCTCGAGGATGTTCCTGAACTGGTAATTGATCATCGACAGAAGATAAAAGGGAGAATCCCCTTTTTCAAGATGAAGATGAATTAATTTCAAAGCCCTCTTTTTATCCCTGACGGACAGGGCGTCGATGGTTTCGAAAATATCCGCTTCCGCCTTCTGGTGGACCAGATCTTCCACGTCTTTTTTCAGAATCGGCTGGCTTTTTTTGTAAGCTTTGAGCTTTTCAACCTCGTTTTCTATCCGCCACAAGTCGCTGCCCGTACGTACTATCAGCTCGGCCAAGGCCGAAGGCTCGATTTTAGTCTGGCTGCCGATCAGCTCTTTTTCCACCCATTTGCCGAGATTCACTCCTTCGAGCGCGTCTATTTTTTCAACCTCCCCGTATTTTTTGAAAAAATCCGCCATCCTTGCTTCCATCCCTCCTTCTTCGGAAAAGACGAAAAGGCTTTCAGAAGCTGCCATTTCCTTCACCATCTTCTTTATTTTCCCGGCTGATTCTTCATTTTTCAAGACGTTTTCGAGAATTATCGCTTTCTTCGAAAAAAATATGGATGTCTGGCCGATTTCCCTGCGAAAGTCGTCAAAGGAAAAATTTTCATTGCTGAAGAAAAGCGCTTCTTTTTTCAAAGCCGATTTGCTGATTATTTTTTTCAGCTCCCTTTTAATCCGGTATACGTCTTTCCCATAGAGAATGATCAGCATATGATTCTCAGCTCTCCGGCTGGCATTTTGGGCAGAAGCAAGAGCTCCTCCCCCCTATTTTTATCCTTTTTATCGGCTTTTTGCATTTGAAGCATGGATCCCCTTCCCTCCGGTATACCTGCCTGAAGCTGTCGAATTCCCCTTTCTCGCCCGAAACGGTCCTGAAATCGGAGAACGACTCGCCTTTCTTGTCTAGCCCTTGCTTCAGCACCTTTTTGACGGCAGAATAAATCCTTTCCAGCTCTTTTTCTTTCAAACTAAAGGTCCTTTTCAAGGGATGGATCTTCGCAGCAAAAAGCGCTTCGTCAGAATAAATGTTCCCTATCCCGGCTATAACGGTCTGGTCCATCAAGACCTGTTTTATCCTTCCTTTCTTGTTCTTCAAGACATCTTTAAACTTTTTGAAGGTAAAACCTGCGGAAAGTGGCTCCGGTCCCAAAGAACTGAACACTTTTGAATTTTTAAGGTCTTTTCCGTCCCAAAGCTCCATCTTCGCAAATTTCCTCAGGTCGCATAAGGCGAGCTGTTTTTCTTTGCCGAGATAGAAGACGGCCCTGATAAATCTGTTCATCGGATCTTCGGTCAAAGGTCCTTTTGACAAGGACTTTTGTTTTCCATTCTCCATTCTCCATTTTCCAAAAAGAAAATGGCCAGTCATCTTCAGATGAACGAGCAGGATTTTCCCTTCAGAAAGAAAGAAAAGAATGTTTTTTCCTCTTCTTCCTATCTTCAGAATTTTTTTCCCTTTCACTTCATTTTTGAATCCGGGAAAATCGCTTTTCATCTCTCCTTTCTTGAAAACACGGGTCATTTTCGGGGTATCAGACCAAACATCCTCGATCTTTCGACCGAGGACTGTTTTTTTCAGGCCCTTCACTGTTGTTTCCACTTCTGGAAGCTCTGGCATATTGGAACTGACTCTTCTTTTTTATTTCAAGATTTCTTTGATCTTTTCCACTATTTCCCCCGGAGTAAAGTGGGCTTTGATCATATAATCGACCGCACCGAGTTTCAATCCCCTTTCAACCTCTTCTCGCTGTCCGAGATTCGACAGGATGATCACAGGAACAGAGGACAAAGAAGCATCGTCCTTCACCTTTTCTAGAACCTCGAATCCGTCCATACCCGGCAATATCAAATCCAGCAAAACAAGATCTGGATGTTCCTTGCCGATTTTTTCAAACCCTTCCTCTCCGTCCGCCGCCTCGATCAAATCGTAGCTCTCGTCTTTGAGCTTTTTCACTATCAGCTCCCTGAGAAACTTATCGTCTTCGATAATTAAGATTTTTTTTGCCATGATACTGGTGCCCCGCAGCGAAGGCACGGTCCCGTTGCGGAACAGAATTATTATTCCAACAAATTCTTTTTAACTTTTTCTATGACTTCGGCTGGATCGAACTCGGTCTTGACCAACCAGTCTTCCGCCCCCATCCTCTGGGCCTTGTCCAGCTCAACAGGTTGACCGGAATTAGAAATGACGATCACGGATATCTTTTTCAAATCAGGCTCTTTTTGCATTTCTTCAAGCACTTCGATGCCGCCAATCTTGGGCATAATTATATCAAGCAGGATCAGGTCAGGCTTCACTTCCCTCATTTTCGCAAGCCCTTCTTCCCCGTCTCTGGCCAGGGAAACCTCGTATCCCTCTTCGGAAAGCTTCCTCTGAAGAAGATCTGCCATTATCTGCTCGTCTTCGATGATTAGTATCTTTTTTGCCATAATGTTTTCTTCTTACCTTATTTTACAATTTCGACAGAAATCATTCAAGCCCCTAAGGCTTCGCTTTCGGAATCTTGAAAAAGAAGGTCGTCCCCTCCCCTTCTTTGGATTCGAACCAAATATTGCCTCCGTGGGCTTCGACGATGTTTTTCGAAATGTACAAACCGAGCCCGGTCCCTCCTGTGTCCACTTTCATAGCGTTGGTTCCCCTGAAGAATTTCGTGAAAATCCTCCCTTGCTGATCTTTGGGAATGCCGATCCCGCTGTCCTTGACTCCGAACTCTATGCCGTCTTTCTCTTCATGAAGAAAAACAGATATCTCCTTTAAAGAAGGGGTGTAAGCCAGAGCATTGTCCAGGAGGTTGTGCACGACCAGCTTTATCTTCTCCTCGTCCGCCTTGATCAAAGGAAGGGCCTTTTTCGGCCTGTCGAATCTGAATTTGATTTTTCTGTTCTTTATCTGCTCTCTCAAAGCGTCTACGACGTCCTGGACGATTGCTGTCGGGTCTGTCAGCTCTGGTTTGTACAGATATCTCCCTTCTTCTATCCTGGTCACATTCAGCAGGTCGTTAATCAGATCAATCATCCTCTCGTTGGACTGGTACGTTTTCCCGAGATACTCTTTCTGCTCTTCCGTGATTTCGCCTATATCCCCTTCTAAAAACATCTTCAAGGTCCATTTAATGGCTGAAAGGGGCGTCCTCAGCTGATGGGCGGAAAGGGAAACGAATTCCGTTTTCAGCTTTTCCACCATTTTTTCCCTGGTGACGTCGTGGACGATGACCAGCGTCCCTGTCTGCTCCCCCTGCTTTAGAACCGAAATAGTGGACACTTCCACGATAAGATCCTGTCCGAGAGCCAATTCCTCCCTTGAGACGTCCTTAATGTCTTCTCCGAGCAATTTTTTTAAAGGCTCCATCTCCTTCATCTTCCCCAAATCAGCCATATGCCTTCCCGCCACCTTTCCCGCTTTTATGCAAAAAAGACTCTGGGCCTTCGGGTTTATCAGAGTAAGCCGGTCTTTCTTGTCGAAAAACAAAAGACCGTCCGTAAAGTTGGAGATCAGGGCCATTGTTCTGTCCTTTTCCTCTTCTGCGACCCTTTTCGCCTCCTCAACGTCTTCAAGCATGTTCATCAGGGCCATCCTTGATTCTTCCAAGTCCTTGGTCCTCCTCTCCACCCTTTCTTCCAGGAGCTCCTGGGATTTTTTTGCGTCGGTGATGTCGTACAAGATGGCTATGCTGGCCGAAGAATCTTCTTCTTTTTTGGACAAAGGAGATATCAAAACGTTCACGGGGATTCTCTCGCCGTTTTTGGCGATCAGCCTGAATTCCCTGCTTCCCCCGCCTCTTTCGGCCGCCGGCCCTGACTCGCTTTTATTAAAAAAAATGCCGTTGAAATCCCTTCCCTCCGCCTCGTCTGCTGCATATCCTGAAAGCTTGCTGAACTCATCGTTGATTCCGAGAATCGCCCCAGAGCTCCCGACGACGCAGACGGCCAAAGGCAACCGGCAAATGAGCTCTTTGATCTCTCCCAAAGGGGCGACACCCTGACCGAGAATTTTATGCATCTCTTTTGCCATCAAAAATTCTTTTTATTTAAATTCTTTTTTTCAAGATCCCTGATCTTTTCCTTAAGCTCGATCATCTTCAACTCCCTTCCGACGGTCAGCTGATGGAACTTTTCCAGCTCGTCGATCCTTCTTTGCAGCTCTGCCGTCCTTTCTTCCACTTTTTCTTCCAGGCTCCCGGCCAACTCGCTCAATTCCCTGGTTCTCGCCTTGGTCCTTATTTCCAAGATGTCCTCGACTTCCCTGCGGGCCCTCCTCAGGTCTCTCACCTTTTTCTGATAGACGGCAAAAAGAACTAGGATCACTATTCCCAGAAATATGTTAAGAAAAAATGGATATGAAGACATTTCTCTTACTATTTTACCACAACTTGAAATTCTCTCCAATTTCCCTTTTCCCGTCAAGCCGAGGAATCCTTTCCGCCAAGCTCTTGAATCCGAATTCAGCCAGCATTTCTTCCGCTTTTTTGACGTTAAAATCTCCCCAGCGGCAAGCTGCCAAGTCAAAATCGATCGGAACGTCCCTGTTTATCTCAACAAGCTGCTTGCTGAAAAAAACGTTTTCCTTTGATTTTATCAGCTTCGCTTTCAGGCCGGGTTTCATCGATTCCGCTTCCTTGCCGCCCTGGCTGATCTGGCTGTAAAGATTGGACACGCTCCCAAAATCTTTGATGAGACTGACCGCTGTCTTCTCTCCCACCCCGGAAGCTCCTGGAATATTGTCTGAAGGATCCCCTCTCAAAGATTTGAAGTCAGCCATCTGAGACGGTGCGATGCCGTATTTTTCCTGCACCGCCTTTTCGTCGTATATGAGAACGTTCTTGATCCCCTGTCTTAAAAAATAGAGCTTGGTTCTTTGATCGACCATCTGAAGGGCGTCCTGGTCTCCGGAAGCTATGACCGCTTCAACATTTTGGGTAAACTTCTTGCTCAGGGTTCCTACCAAATCGTCCGCCTCAAAACCTTCCTTCTCGAAAACGGGAACGCTGAACGATTTGAGAACTTCTTTCACCTTGGGAATCTGAGAATAAAGGCTTTCCGGCGCAGGAGGCCTTTTCGCCTTGTATTTATCGTACATCTTGTGCCTGAAAGTCGGGGCCGGAAAATCAAAGCAGGCGGCCGCGTAATCGGGCCTGATGTCCTTTACTATTTTGAAAAAAACCAACAGAAAGCCGTAAACCGCGTTTATCGGCTCACCTTTTTTCGTGGTCAAAGGAGGCAAGGCGTGGAACGCGCGATGGATTATCGAATTGCTGTCTAATATTACTGCTTTCCCCATTTTATTCTTATCCTCCTTTTATTTTCCTCTAAAAAAAGAAAATCGACCATAAAGGCATCCTTGGGAAATATCTTTTTCACCCGGTCGGCCCATTCCGCTATGACGATGTTCCCGGCTCCAGAAATCATTTTTTCAAAACCGATGTCCAGCAGCTCTTTTGGATTTTTCATCCTGTAGCAGTCAATATGATAAAGCGCTCTGGCTTTGGAACCCAAGGCTTTCGGAATGAGAAACCTTCTGGCCAGAACGAAGGTGGGGCTGAGGATTTTTTCTTCTATCCCCAATCCCTTGGCAAACCCCTGCACGAAAGTGGTCTTCCCTCCCCCGAGATTCCCGGTCAGCCCTATGACAATGGTCTTTTTATCAAAAAAACCCTTTCCCAGTATCTTTTTTGCGAAAAGGGCTCCCGCTTTTTTCGTCTGCTCTCCGCCTAGGGTTAAAAAATCTTCCATTTTCTTTTCCGGGGTTGACCGTTTTTAAAAACTAAGCTAATCTTAATTAATTAAAAAATGACGGATTCATTGGATTCTGCAAAAGACCTGATCTGCAAGGCCGGAAACGTAAGCTTGTTCATCCCGGCCAATTTTGAACTCTCCCTGATCGAAGGAGACGCTTTTTGCGCCGCATCCGCCCTTTTCTATAGTTTAAAAAAACTCGGGAAAAAGGCAAATCTATTTATTGAAAAAATCCCGGGAGAATTCCGTTTTCTGGCCGAATCCAAGCTGGTTATTTCGGTAAAACCCGGGCAAAAAAGCGTTTCCGAAGTCTCTTATGAAAAGGACAGTAAAGAGCTGAAAATATGTCTGACTTCCGCCGGCGAAGGAATATCTGAAAAAGATCTAATCTTCAATTCTCAAAAATTTCTTGAGGGAGACGAGGGCAGGCCGGATCTCTTGATAACCGTCGGCGCCTCCAGTTTCGAAACGTTGGGAGACAAATTCAGCAGCAATCCTTCGCTCTTTTACGATACTCCTGTCCTGAATATAGACAACTCATTGGAAAATCAAGACTTCGGAGAAGTGAACCTTCTGGACATGAAGTCTTCTTCTTTGTCGGAGATGTCGTTCGAGCTGATCAAGTCCCTGGACGAAAGCCTTTTGGATAAAACTTCGGCCACTTTTCTCCTGGCCGGATTAATCTGGGCTTCGGAAAATTTCAGAAGCCCGAAGGCGAAACCCAAGACCTTCGAGATATCTTCCCTGCTGATCGAAAAGGGAGCCGATCACCAGAAGATAATTCAGAACCTATATAAGACGAAATCGATATCGCAGATAAAGCTACTCGGCCAGGTTTTGAAGAAACTGGCCTTCGACCAGGAAAAAGGGCTTTACTGCAGCAAGCTCACGGAGAACGACTTCAAGGATTCACAGGCCGGATCTAAGGATTTGGCCGAAGTCCTGAAAGAGCTGAAATTCAATTTCGGAAGCCAGCTTATGCCGAACCTCCTTATTCTATGGGAAAGCCACGCTTCCCCGCCGATAGTGAAAGGCATTTTCCATTCTTCCCGCCAGGGATCGGCAGAAAAAGTGCTCCAGTGTTTCGAAGGCGTTTCAAAAGGAAAAACCGCCCTGTTCTTAATCAGGGAAAAAGACGTGGAAAAGGCATACCAGCGATTTATCGAAAATTTTTAACATAAAGACAAAAGCAGTGGCAGTCAAAATATCCAAATTGTTCTCGGAAGGGACGGAGAGCGTCGATGATTTCAAAAAACTGATAGAAAAAAACCTCAAAGTCCCGACCACGAAACTGCTGGAAATTATCCTTGGGGGAGCTGTTTCCTTAAGAGCTTCCGACCTTCATTTTGAGCCTCAGGAAAAAGTGGTGAGGTTGAGGATCAGGATCGACGGCCTGCTGCATGACATCCTGGATATGGATCTTAGCCTTTACAAAGGAATTGTTTCAAGGGTGAAGTTCCTGTCCAAGGCCAAGCTGAACGTGACTGACCGGCCCCAATCAGGGAGATTCACCATTGAAACGGAAGAAAGGGAGATCGAAGCAAGGACATCCGTCCTCCCTTCCGAAGAGGGAGAATCGATCGTCCTCAGAATACTGGATCCAGAGAAGCTAGTAAAAATGGAAGATTTGGGGCTTAGAGACGACCTTTTATCCGTCTTCGACAAGGAGATAAAAAAACCGAACGGAATGGTGATAATCACCGGTCCGACAGGCTCGGGCAAAACAACGACCCTTTACGCGTTCTTAAAAAAGATACAAAAGCCCGGGATAAAAATAATCACCATTGAAGACCCGATTGAATACCATTTAGAAGACATCACCCAGACGCAGACCAATCCCTCGAAGGGATACACTTTCGCTTCCGGGCTGAAGTCCATAATGCGCCAGGATCCTGACGTCATCTTGGTAGGAGAGATCAGGGACGGGGAAACCGCTAAAATAGCGATCCAGGCGGCCCTGACAGGGCACCTCGTATTTTCGACTCTTCATACAAACGACGCTGCCGGGACGATAGCGAGAATGATAAGCCTAGGGGCGAATCCAATGAATCTCGGGCCGGCCATAAACGTTATCGTGGCCCAGAGACTGGTAAGGAAGATATGCGAAAAATGCGGCGTTATGGAAAAGCCTACTCTAGAAGAACTGGAAAAGATAAAAAAAATCCTGTCTCCCCTTCTGAAGACAATACACCTCCCAGTCTTGGATTCATCTTTGAGAATCCCCAAGGCCAAGGGGTGCAAATACTGCAACAACACAGGATATCAGGGCAGGGTGGGAATATTCGAATCTTTCCTTATGGACGACGAAGCTGAAAAATTTATTTTGACCAATCCTTCGATCGCAGCCCTGCGGGAAAAATCCGTCGAAAGAGGGATGGTGACAATGGGACAGGACGGGATGATAAAAGTCCTTAAAAAAATGACCACCATCGAAGAGGTGGAAAGAGTAAGCGAAATATAACGGACCCGGAGCTGGGGGGAATGCTTTAGCTTGGGAACATAAAGTTTGGACTTTTTTCCGAGGAGAGGTCTCGGTGAAACCCAGACCATCCAAAAACTAAGAAAAAATCCTATCCCCCAGCTCCGGAACAACTATATTTCGCTTACAATACAGACGACTTATTATATCAAACTATTATGTCTTTGTCAAGATTCCAGACAAACAGCGACCCCGAAGGACCTCTTTCCCTTGAAGAGGAAAATTTGGATTCGGCCTTGCGACCTCAGTCGTGGCAGGAATACGTGGGACAGGAAAAGGTTAAGAAGAATCTGAGTGTCATAATCGAAGCCGCTAAACAGAGGAAAGAGGTCCCAGAGCATCTTCTTTTTTACGGGAACGCGGGGCTCGGCAAAACAACCTTGGCTTACCTGGTGGCTAAAGAGTCGGGAGCGAATATGAAGGTGACTTCAGGACCGGCCATAGAAAAGGCGGGAGATCTGGCAGCCATCCTGACCAATCTGTCGGAAGGAGACATCCTATTCATAGACGAGCTTCACAGGATGAACAAACTCTGCGAGGAAATAATCTATCCGGTGATGGAAGACTTCAAGTTGAATCTGATAATAGGAAAAGGGCCAATGGCAAGGACAATGGAGCTCAAAATCCCTCACTTTACCTTAGTTGGGGCCACCACCAGAATATCTTTGATCTCCTCCCCCCTAAGAAACAGGTTCGGTGCGACTTTTCATCTTAATTTCTACGAAAAAGAGGATTTGGAAAAAATAATCAAAAGATCGGCTGTCATACTGGGAGTGGAGATAGAGTCCGAAGCCGTGGAGATTATAGCTTCAAGATCCAGATTCACCCCGAGGATCGCCAACCGACTTTTGAAAAGGGTGAGGGATTTTTCGCAGGTTGAAGGAAAAAAGACAATAACTGCCGAAGCGGCCGAAGAAGCATTGAATTTCTTGGAAATCGACGTTCTCGGTCTGGAAAACGGGGACAGAAAAGTCCTGTCTACCATCATTAAAAAGTTCGAAGGGGGCCCAGTGGGGATTAAGACCCTGGTAGCGGCGACTGCGGAAGAAGAAGGGACCATCCTGGATATTTACGAGCCATATCTCTTGCAACTCGGCCTTATTGAAAGGACTCCGAAAGGAAGGATGGCGACAAGGCTGGCCTACCAGCATATGGGGATGAAATATCAAGATAAGCAGCTTTTCCTGTAATTCCTACCATGAGCCCATTCAACAAACTTTGCATCATATGTCTGACTGCGGCCGGAATGATTTCGGCCCATTTTGCTTTTTGCAAGGAAACCAATTTTTTAAAGATAAGCGAAATCGCCTGGATGGGGACGTCCCTGTCTTCTGCGGATGAATGGATAGAGCTGTACAACGCCGGGGATGACCCCCTGTCCCTGGAAGGGTGGTATTTACAGCTCGGGGAAAGCAAAATATTTCTGGAAGGAACGATCCTCCCTCACTCTTTCTATCTGTTAGAAAGGACTGACGAAGACACATTACCAGAAGCTGCAGCCGACCAGATATACAAAGGCTCGTTGAAGAATAACGGGACAAAAATGCAGATATTCGACCCTCTTTCTGGACTGGTCGAAGAAATCGACTGTTCTGGAGGATGGTTTGCGGGCAGCAACGAAGGAAAACTGACTATGGAGAGAAAAGACTATTCCGCTTCCCCGAACATCCCTGGAAGTTGGCAGAGCAGCCGGGATCAGGGAGGAACGCCGAAAGACAAAAACAGCAAGCAGGAATCGTTTCTCTCTCAGGAGGAAGCTTCATTCTCTGAAAACGTCTATCCTGAAGACCCCCCGCCCATTCCGGCCATAGCAGCGGGAACCGCGCTGTTCTCTTGCGCGACGATATTCTTGCTTAAAAAAGAGGTAAAAAAAGAATATAATAAAACATATGAGCGGACATAGCCATTTCTCGACAATCAAACACAAGAAGGAGGCCAGCGACGCGAAAAGATCAAAAATGTTCTCCAGGCTTTCTCGCCAGCTGTCCATAGCCGCATCCGAAAAAGGAGGCGATCCTGAGACAAACCCTTCTTTAAGGATCGCCATGGAGCAGGCAAAAAAGATCAACATGCCCAAGGATAATATTGAAAGGGCCATCAAAAAAGGGACAGGAGAGCTGGAAGGAGAAAAGCTTGAGCAATTCAGCTTCGAAGCCTGCGGGCCGGGAGGCACGGCTTTGATAATTGAAGGCATCACCGATAATATGAAAAGGACCTTAGGAGAAATCAAGCAGATATTGTCGGCCAAGAAAGGAAAGCTGGTGTCAGAGGGAGCAGTCCGATGGATGTTCGAGCAAAAAGGATGCTTGGTAGCCAAACTTGATTCTCAATCAGAAAGCCTGAAAAACAAAGAAAAACTGGAAATGGCCGCCATTGAAAGCGGCCCTGAAGACCTGGAATGGGAGGCTGACACGCTTTTTATCTATACGAAGCCTGAAGACCTGGACAAAATCAAAAAGACCCTGGAAGAAAAGGGAGTTGAGACAGATTCCGCATATTTGAGCTGGGTTTCCAAAGAAAGGATTAAGATAAACAAGGAAATCTTGGAAGAATGTCAGAGCCTCTTTGAAGCCCTGGACGAAAACGATTCAATCCAGGACGTGTTTTCCAATTTCGAAACCGAAGAGTGATTTATGATTATACTCGGCATTGATCCTGGCACGGCCATCACCGGATACGGGGTGATAGAAAAGGCCGGAGGTCTTAAATCAAAGAACGGACTGAGATACATAGAATGCGGCTACATTCGAACCAGCCCCTCTTTTTCAGATGCAGAGAGGCTGGTATGTCTTCAGAAAGGACTGCTAAAAATACTTAAAAAGCACGAACCTGACGTCCTGGCGATAGAAAAGCTGTATTTCTTCAAAAACCTAAAAACGGCCATGCCCGTAAGCCAGGCCAAGGGCGTCATTCTGCTGGAAGCGGCGAAAAAGAAGATCCCGATCCTCGAATTCACCCCTCCCCAGATTAAAATATCGGTCACCGGCTTCGGAAGGGCGGAAAAAAAACAGGTCCAGTACATGGTGAAGATGATTCTCGGCCTGGAAAAAATACCAAAACCAGACGACGCGGCAGACGCCCTGGCTGTCTGCATTTGCGGCTCGAACTTCGTAAAATAGGTCAAAGGGGTTGACAAATCCCTAGAATCGTCTATACTACCCCGTGTAGACATAATCCCGCCATTAAAGCAGGATTTCTTTCTAGATAGAGGCGGGAAAAGGTCGAAAAAACCTAATAGAAAAACAAGTCTATAACCATGATAAAACCATTCACAAGCCAAGAAGAAGAGACCCCGGCAGAAGAAACCGAGGAAACCACTGAAGAGGAAGAAACCGAAGAGGAAGAAACTATATAGCTTCCTTTTCAAACCAAAAACCCCCTTATAGGGGTTTTTGGTTTGTTCAGGATATTTTGACAAATCTCCTCTTCCCTGCCTTGAGGACCATGCCTTTTTCGGGACTGACCGTTTCTTTCCAGTCGCTCTTGACTTTGCCGTCTATTTCAACCGCCTTTTGGAGAACGAGCCTTTTTGCTTCGGTTTTCGACAAAGTCAGCTTCGTCTTAACCAGCAGATCCAATATATTTATTTCCTTTTCAGAGACCCTCTCTTCTGGGATGACGTTCGGATTCTTCTTTTCTTTGAAAACCCTTTCAAACTCCTGCTTTGCATCTTTGGCCATTTTCTTGCCGTGGTAAATCCCCACTATTTCTTCTGCCAGTCGTTCTTTCAAATCCTTGGGGTTAATCTTCTTCTCTTCAAGAGATGCTTTGATCTCTTCCAATTCTTTCTGGGGAATCCTTGTGCAAAGCTCAAAATAATTCAGAATCAGTTCATCCTTCATAGACATCAGCTTCCCGAACATGTCTTCTGCCTTATCGGTTATATTTATCACATTCCCCCAGCTGGTGGACATTTTCCTCCCGTCTGTCCCGGAAAGCATTTTCAGAGCCATGATATCCTGGGGCTGCTGGTCGGACATTTTTTGCATTTCCCTGCCTATTTTCAGATTGAAAAGTTGGTCGAATCCCCCTATCTCAACATCCGCCTTGATCGCGACCGAATCATATCCCTGGAAAAGAGGGTAATGCAGTTCATGCAGACCTATGGGTATTCCTTCTTCCCACCTTTCCTTAAAATTCCTCCTCTGGATCATCTGCTGGGCGGTAAAACTCATGGATAAAGACATCAGATCCTTAGCGCTGAGCTTCGAAAGCCATTCGCTGTTTTTGTGCACTTCAACCTTCCTGATATCCAAAATCTTTCCGACCTGGGAGAGATAGTCTTTCATATTCTTCCTGACCTCTTCTTTAGTCAAAGCCCTTCTCATGGCCTTCTTATCAGAAGCGTCCCCTATCTGGGCGGTGAAGTCGCCTATTATAAAAACGATCTGATGCCCCAAATCCTGGAATTCTTTGAGCTTCAAAAGCTGGGTGGCTCTCCCGATGTGAATCTTGGGCCCGGTAGGATCGATCCCCAATTTGATCCTCAGTTTTTCCTTGTTTTCCATCCGGGATTTCAAATGTTGCCCATCTATCACATTTTCCACTCCCCTGCTCAGGGCCTGCTGTATTTTTTCAGAATCATTACTGATCCCCATGTTTTCCATGATTTTAACAGAAAATAGCTGGCTTGCCAATCACTTGGATTTTTATTATTATAAATAACCAATAACGGAAATGGTAAGGATAAAAAACAACAGAAAAATCTTCAAGGAGGGAAAAAGGGCAAAAAGCGTTAAAAAAGTGCTGAAAGTCCTGTTTCTCCTCCTTTCTGCCGGCGTTACCGCCGCTTTCTTTGTTTTCTTATATTACGCCAAAGACCTGCCCAGGCCGGAAAAATTCACGGAAAAACAAATGATCCAGCCAACGGAGATATACGATAGGACAGGGAAGACCCTCCTCTATCGAATATACGGTGAAGAAAAAAGAGAACTGGTAAATCTGGAAGAGATACCGAAATATCTTCAGCAGGCCGTAGTGGCTACCGAAGACGCGAATTTCTATTCCCATTATGGGGTGGATTTCAAAGGGATAATCAGGGCGGTCTTGCTGGACTTGGTCATCCAAGAACCGAAATACGGAGGCTCGACCTTGAGCCAGCAGCTTATAAGGTCTTCTTTCTTGACTTTAGACAAGACTATTTCAAGAAAGATCAAGGAGCTTATCTTAACTTTGGAGTTGGAAAGAAGGTATTCAAAGGACGAAATACTTGGATTTTATTTGAACCAAATCCCTTTGGGCGAAAATGCCTACGGAATGGCCGCTGCTTCAAAGACCTATTTCGGAAAACCTGTGTCGGAGGTGTCTTTGCCGGAAGCCGCAGTTTTGGCGTCCTTGATCAAGGGGCCGAGTTATTATTCTCCTTACGGGTCGAATATAGAAGATCTTTTTACTAGGAAAGACTATGTTTTAGACAGGATGGAAGAGGAAGGATACATTTCAAAAGAAGAGGCCGAGGAAGCTAAGTCCGTCGAAATCGTGTTTATGGACCAGGAGAAGATAAATCCGTTTTCAGCCCCTCATTTCATCCTGGTAGTGAAACAATATCTGATCGAAAAATACGGCGAAAGCTACTTGCATCAAAAAGGGTTGAAGGTCTACACCACTTTGGACTTGGAGATGCAGAAAGAGACGGAAGAAGCGGTGGAATACTGGGGAGAGATAAACGCGGATTACAATGCGAACAACGCTGCTGCCGTGGTGCTGGATCCTGTCACCGGAGAGATACTGGCCATGGTCGGATCCAAGGACTATTCGGCCGATCCGTGGCCGGAAGGCTGCAACGCGAATAAAAACGAGTGCCTTTTCTCGCCGGAATTCAACGTCGTCACTCTGGGGGAAAGGCAGCCCGGATCTGCTTTCAAGCCGTTCGCCTATTTCACGCTGTTCCAAAAAGGGATCACCCCTGAAATCTCTTTATGGGACGTCGAGACTAATTTCGGGCTGGGGACAGAAGAATACATTCCTAAAAATTACGACGGAAAATTCAGAGGGGAAGTGACGATAAGGCAGGCCCTCGCCCAGTCATTGAATATCCCTTCCGTCAAGGTTTTTTATCTCGCCGGCCAGGAGAATACGCTGAATACCGCAAAAAGTTTCGGTATATCGACCCTGAACGAGCCTTATTACTACTACGGGCTCCCTTTGGTGCTAGGAGGAGGAGAAGTCAATCTCATGGAAATGGCTTCTGCTTACGAGGTTTTCGCGACCGAGGGGTATAAGGCCGCTCCTTCATTTATTTTGAAGATAGAAGATTCCGAGAACAATATTATCGAAAAATCAAATAATGAAGCTAAAAAAATCGTCAAAAGCGATCCTTGCAGAATAATCAACGACGTCCTTTCCGATAATGAAGCCAGATACCCTATATTCAGTAGGAATTCCAGTCTTTATTTCGAAAGTTTTCCCGTGGCGGCGAAGACCGGCACTACCCAGGATTATAAAGACGCCTGGGCCATAGGATATACTCCCTCCGTGGTTGTCGGAGTTTGGATCGGAAACAACAACAGCTCTTCTATGCATCCCCTTCCTTCAATGACGCTGTCCGGCCCTCTTTTCCACCAGATAATGGAAAAAGCTCTCGTTCTCTATCCCTCTACCCCTTTTCAGGAGCCGGATGATTATAAAGAAAGAACAGACGAAATAAAAAACAGAATAGATGAGGAAAATACTCACTCTATCTTGCATTATATAGACAAAGACGATCCTTTAGGCCCTATTCCGGAAAATCCTTCGGACGATCCACAATATGAAGGATGGGAGAAAGGAATCCAAAATTGGCTGGAATAATAATCTCCTATCCTTTTATTGGCATCAATATGTAAACGTATTCCTGGTCTTCGTCGGACCTGAGAATAGCGGGCCCCTCTTCTCCATTCAGTTCGAAAAACACCTTCTTCCCTTCCACATTCGCCAGTCCGTCCGATAAAAACTTCACATTGAAAGATACCTCTCCCTTCTCCCCTTTTACTTCTGCAGGAAGGGAAATTTCTATTTCCCCTGTCTCTGAGTTTTGAGCCAATAAAGAAATAATTTTCGATTTCGGTTCTATCCCCACCTTGAGCTTGTTGGTCTTACCGCTGAACAATGATGCGCTTTTCAAAAGGTTCAGAAATTCGGCCCTATCGGCGGAAACTTGCGTTTTATACCCCTTTGGAATTATATCCTGATAATTCGGGTACTCCCCTTCTATTAAGCGGGAAGACAATCTGAATTGGGGGAAGGAAAATCCTTCCGAATAGAAATCAAAAAATATCTGGTTCGCTTCGAAATATATCCTTACTTTGTTTCCACTCTCTCCGTCTTTTTCTGAAATTATATCAACTAATTCCCTGACTGCTTTTTGGGGAAGGATGAAAGAATAATTTTTATTGATCTTATCTTCAAAATAGAGAATTTGCTTGGCGAGCCTGAAGCTATCAGTGCTCACTAAATCCAACTGCTTGTCGGAAAAATTAAAGAAAACCCCCGATAATTCAGGATACGTCTGCCCTATATTGCAAAAATTAATAACCTTTAAAATACCTTTCAATAAAACCTGCCCGTTTATTTCAAGATAGTTATCCTCATCTTTAATTTTAGGGATAATAGGATAATCGTCGGCTGAAAGGCAATTTATCTGGGCTTTATATTTTTCTCCTGAGATATATAAAATATTATCTTTTGTTTCAAGATTTATTTTTTCATCAGGGGAAAAATTTATTAAATTCGACAAGGTTTTCGCTGGAACCGCTATCTGGCCTTCTTTCTCAGTTTTAGAAAGAGTCCAATAATTAACGCCGATTTCTAAATCTGTTCCAGATAAGGTTAATATATTTTTTTCCGCTTTTATTAAAATATTATTCAAAATCGGCAGAGAAAAATTTCTCCCTGTTATTTTCTCAATAATAACTAATCCCTTTTTTAAATTATCTTTTATTATTGTTACTTTCATAAATATTTATTGGTTTTAATC